>CP143946.1:5030000-5322633 GCA_036419695.1 [Clostridium] symbiosum | reverse complement strand
AGTAAGTCTCCTAAGTGTATTAAACAAGCAAAACTGCAAATTTGCCCAATCTAATACCTATTCTACATTATTATAAAGTATTTTTCAATTAAAAGATTAAAAATGGGAGGAATGTGTATAACTGAAATTTGTTTATCCACTATCCGGAAGTGTTGAAAAATAAGGGATTACGACATAGGGGTGTGAACAATATACAAGATATTCAGATATTATCCCACTATTTATCCACAAGTTATCCCCAAAGTGTGGATAAGTTATGTAAAGCATGTGAATAACCGGTGGAAATGCAGTAAAATCAAGGGTTTCACAATCCACAAAATGTAGGTGGAAAAATAAATCAAGGCACATTTTGTGGATTTTTTGTGGGGATAACTCAGAAAATAATTTTTTTCACTGTTTATTTGATTGGGGCAGGTTATTTTAAGGATATAATTCATGTCCGACGCTGGGAAATCTTGTCCTGAGGGATTTTTTAGTAAGTAATTTGTTAAAACTGGCCTTTAAAAAAATATGTAAAGTGGATATATTTAACGAGTCAGTTAGGTGCTATACTAGGGGCACTTGAAGCGGGACTATAAAAAATAATATGAGATATACCGGGATACTCAATGAGGAATTGCTGTGCCTGCCACAGTATTATATTGTATTTAATTTGAAAGAAAGAGAGGAAGATACAATGAGTAAAGAAAAAATGATGATTATGGTGAATAAAAGAAACGATGCGCCAGACAGAGGACAGGTTCATTCCAGTGTGCTTTCTGTAGTTATGACTGCTTTTTTGCGGCTGTCATCTTTCTGGGAATCCAGTCTTTTCGAATTCCGCTGCCTGCGGCGGTGGGAACACCGTTTCTTCATTTCGGCCATATTTTTGTCATGCTGGCAATTTTGTGCCTGGGGGGAAAACGTTCAGCAGCTGCCGGTGTCCTGGGTCTGGTGATTTTTGATATTTTAAACGGATATATTCATTCAATCCCGAATGTATTTGTCAGCACGATTATCAAATGCCTTCTGGTAGGGGCTGTATTTGATATTATGAAAAAGCGGGCGTCGGGAGAACGGAAAAAAGAATATACGGCGGCGGTGATTTGTGCGGCTGTCTATGGTGTGTTGAATATTGCGGTAGATTTTACCTGGTCCGTGGGTGAACTGATGCTGGTAGGAAGTACCTTCGGCGCTGCCTTGGCGGCAGAAATCACATCGATTCCGGCTACGATCATTAATGCGGGATTTACTGTAATCGGTACAGGGCTGCTTTATCTGCCGGTTGTTTCGGCTTACCGGCGTATTATAAAGGGTTAATACAGAATGGAGGGATGACAGATGGGTAGAAATCCAATCCAATCGGCCAAACCGGTTCAAACCGGCGAGGCGGGCGGCATAATCCCGGATATTGAGAAAATCCAGTCGCTCTTAAGACATTACAGTCTGGATGGCTGGATTTTCTCTGATTTTCAGGGCCGCGATTTTATCACCGGGGATTTTCTAAAGCTGACGGAACGAAAATGCACCAGGAGGCTGTTTTATTTCATTCCGGTACAGGGTGAACCGGTCAAACTTTTATCGGCAATTGAACCTTTGCTGCTAGATCACCTGCCTGGCAGAAAAATTCTTTATAAAGGAATGCGGGAGCAGAGAAGAGAGCTTTCAAAATTCCTTTTACCGGGTATGCAGATTGCCTGCCAGTATTCATCTGGGGGGAATGTTCCGACGATAAGTTCCATGGATGCGGGACTTGCAGAATATTTAAAGACGTTTGAGATAGAACTGATTTCCTCGGCAGATTTAATGCAGTTTTTCGGTGCGGTGCTTACGAAATCACAGATAGAATCCCACAAGCAGGCAGGGGAGGCGATCCATCGGATTTTGGATCAGACGTTTTACTGGATACGAAGCAATCTGAATGCCGGGATCTATATCGACGAGTGGATGATGTTAAAAGAGATGGAACGCCTTATTGCGGCCGAGGGAATTTATATGGATTCACCGCCGTTTTTCGGGATTGACGAACATGCCTGTGATCCAGGATATGAGCCTTCGGAGCACGGTTCGGCACAGATCCGGGAGGGCAGCCGTCTGATTATAGATATTGCGGGCCGGATGCCGGGAACGGATTCTATTTATTATGATATTTCATGGTGCATGAATGTGGGTCCGGAGATTGATCCGGAATACCGCCGCCTGTTTGAGACGGTGAATGAGGTGCGGAACCGGATTATGACCTTTATTGAAGAGCGTCTCAATCAGGGGAGGGAGATCCGCGGCTATGAGGTGGACGAGCTGGCGCGGACCCTTTTTTGTGAAAAGGGGCTGGATCAATTTCTGATGCATAGAACAGGCCACAATATCGGCCATACCTGCCATGGAATCGGCGCCAATCTGGACGACTTTGAGACCCATGATGTACGCTGTCTACTGCCAGGTACCATGTTCTCAGTGGAACCTGGAATTTATACGGAAAAATATGGGGTGAGACTGGAATTCGACGTACATTTGACAGAGGATAAGAAGGCCAGAATTTATGGGCCGGTTCAGACGGAGATATTAGTGGTGTAGATGGTTGAGATGCGAGGACGCCGCTGTAAGACGGCGGACGGGGGAGTGGGAGGTGGTATATGAGTCTTCAGTCCCGGTTTGTAGGGTGTGGTGAGGGGAATCCAGGAGAAAAGATTCCTACGGGGACCCGCTCCCGCTTGTGGAGCGCACAGCGGATGCTAAGACGTCAAAGAACGCCGTCTAAGCACCGGCGGGCTCCAATGTCCCCTTCGGAATCTTTTCTCCTTCCTTCCCCGGGCAGGTTGTCGACGGGACTGAAGACTCAGGGAAGGTTGTTGCCCCGTCCGCCGGCTTCAGGGGCTGATTGTCTCTTTGTCAAGTAAGGGGAGGTATTGTCGCGGCCACTATGGAGTTGTGAAATCTTTACATTTTTAGGTGTTTAGAGTTGAATTCAGTGAAAAAACTAGAGATTATGTTAATGCTTGAATTTAATGATTGAATTATTAAATTTCATTGTGACATTCAAGGATATATAGAGAGCTAAAAAGCAGATCATAATTTAAGATGAAAAAGAAGACATTCTCGCGGCATACGAAGAAACGTAGTGGCCGCGAGAATGTCTTCTCCCGTTTGAAATAATAGAACAAATCAGCGGCCGTAGGCCGGAATTTGGGATGGCGACAACCTTCGCGTCTTCAGTCCCGGGCCATAACCTTCCCGGATTCCCCACCCGCGACAACCTTCAAACCGGGACTGAAGACTCACAGTCTCTCTCTCACCATTCCGAACTTCGGCCGTCCCGGCGCAGTTCTCTTTCCTCAATTACAGTGCGAAAACAGGCGCCAGTGCGATCCCTGCGGCTGCTGAAGATGCAATATACACGATGGGATGCTTTTTTAATTTTTTGATCAGGATAAAAATAATGATAAAGTAGGCAATTTTTCCCCATGAAATCATGGAAATAACACTCATCAGCGTAGGGGCTGCGGCAGATGCCTTAAAGCATTATTTTAAAGACATCAAATCCAGCGGCCGCGATCAGTCCCGTGACAGCGGGGCGCAGGCCGTAAAAGATATTGTCTATCTGCCGGTTGTTGCTGAATTTTTCCAGTGATTTTGACACGAGGGTCACGATAATCATGGCCGGAAGGATTTCTCCCAGGGTGGCGGTTATGCCTCCGGCGATGCCGGCTATATTGTAGCCGACATACGTAGCCATATTGATTCCAATCGGGCCTGGAGTCGATTCTGAGATTGCAATCATATCGGTTATCAGTTCCATGGGAAACCATCCCGTATTAAGGCTCAACTGCTGGAGAAAGGGGATGGTTGCCATGCCTCCGCCTATGGCGAACAGGCCGATCTTGAAAAATTCTAAAAATAAGTTGATGAAAATCATTTTACCACCTCTTTTTTGGTCAGTATCCAGTTTTTAAGGATTACTCCCGTCAGACCGGCGCCCACAATCACAAGGATTGGGGAGATGGGACTGAATTCGGTGAGAATAAACACGAGCAGACAGATGGCAAGCCCCCAGATATCCTTGACGCCTTTTTTCCACAGTCCCAGGACAGCGTCCAGGATCAGGGCCACAACACAGATGGAAACACCGGTCATGGCCTGCTTTATCAATATGTTATCCTGAAAATTGGACAGGAAGGCGGCAATCATACTGATTATGATAATACAGGGAGTCACACAGCCCAGGGCCGCGGCAATTCCGCCGAGGAATTTTTTGCGGTGGTATCCGATGAAAACAGATACATTCACTGCAATGATTCCCGGAAGTCCCTGGCTGACGGCATAGTAATCCATCACCTGTTCTTCGGTAATCCATTTTTTATTTTCCACACATTCCTTTCTCAGGATAGGGAGCATGGCGTATCCACCGCCAAATGTAACGCTTCCCATCTTGAAAAGGAGATAAAGATTGAAATTAATTCCTTCATATTTTCTGCAGCTCCTGTAATGGTTGCTTTTGTTGATTGATTTTAAAGCGTATAAAATTTATTTTAACTATTACCAGGCGGCAACGGTTCCGTCCGTACGGGGCTCGGTTGCACCGGTCAGAGTTCCGTTTTCATCTCTCCAGATAATCTGTCCGCGGCCGAAATTCAACGATTCCGGGAGTACCTTAATATTATGGCCTCTCCTGACAAGTTCTTCGGTGAGGGCGTAAGGGAATCCGCGCTCCACTTCAATATCCTTTCCGCCGGTCCACTGCCATCTGGGAGCGTCAAGTGCCTCCTGTGGGTTCATATGAAAATCAAGCGTATTGGTAATTACCTGTAAGTGGCCCTGAGGCTGCATAAAACCGCCCATTACGCCGAACGGGCCGATGGCTTCGCCGTCTTTTGTGAGAAATGCAGGAATAATGGTATGGAATGCTTTTTTTCCCGGTGCGAGACAGTTTGCGTCTTCTTTGTTGAGAGAGAAGCTGTATCCCCTGTTCTGGAGGCTGATTCCGGTTCCTGGAATGACAATACCGGATCCGAATCCCCAGTAGTTGCTCTGAATATAGGAAACCATATTCCCTTCACCGTCCGCAGCGCACATGTATACGGTACCTCCGCATTTGGGGTCGCCTGCCGAAGGCATGATGGCATCGCGGCCGATCAGGGCGCGGCGTCTGGCAGCATATTCTTCGGACAGCATTTCTGCGGTGGTAACCTTCATGGCTGTCTCATCGGATACGTAATGTTTACCGTCGGTGAATGCGAGTTTCATGGCTTCTAACTGTTTATGTATGGTTTCTGCCGTATCTCTTTCAGTAAAATCGAATCCCCTCAAGATATTAAGGGCCATCAGAGCGATAATTCCGTTGCCGTTGGGCGGCATTTCCCAGATATCGTAGCCGCGGTAATTGGTGTGGATTGGCTCCACCCATTTGCACCAATAGTCTTCTAAATCCGATTTTCTGATATAACCGCCCGTTTTTCGCGAAAATGCATCGATGGCGTTGGCCAGTTCCCCCTGATAAATGGCCTTTGATTTTGTGGCGGCTATTTTTCGGAGCGTATCGGCCAGTTCGGGGAGTTCCATAATTCACCCGGTGCCGGTGCATGGCCTTTCGGGGCGAACATTTGAAACCACGGTTCATACTCTTGACCGGTAAATTCGGCCGAGAATTCACGGTAGGAATTGTCCCAGAGCCTTGAAATAATGGGGAGACGCCATATCCTTCTTCTGCATAGGCGATGGCCGGTTGAAGTACTTCCTCAAAGGGGAGCCTGCCGTATTTTTCTGATAATTCGGCCCAGGCCGATGGAGCGCCAGGCACCATTACCGGGATCCATCCTCTTTTTGGCATGGAGTTATGGCCGAGACCTTTCACCGTATCGATATCCAGGGACATGGGGGCTTTGCCGCTGGCATTTAAGCCGTGCAATTCTCCTTTTGTCCATACAAGGGCAAAGGCGTCGCTTCCGATTCCGTTGGAGGTTGGTTCCAGCACGGTCATGCAGGAGGCCGTTGCAATGACTGCATCAATGGCGTTTCCTCCCTTTTTTATCATATCAAGTCCGGCCTGGGCGGCGAGGGGCTGAGAGGTGCATACCATTCCCTTCCTTCCATATACAACGCTTCTTCTGGATGGGTAGCTGTTTTTTAACGCATCGTAGTTCATAAGATTCTCCTTAAAATGAATATATTTTTGTTATTTTAAAACCGGCTCAAAGGAAGTTGACCAAAACTCCGGCTATAATGATGGACAGGGATGTGACGGAAACAAAGCCCGATACGACAAAAGCAGGCGTAAGTTTTGTAATCACATAATTTTTTTCTTCTTCGGTTTCGGATACAGCCAGAGCTACCTCGTTGACAATCAACTGTGTGGCCGGGAAACCTAACAATTGGGCCATGGCACAGCCCATTGCCTTATTCCTGGAACCAACGATTTTCCACAGTGGAAGAACGCGAAGGCAGAATACGCTGAAAATGAGTACGGCAGCAAATACCAGTACGGTCTGAAAACCGATCAGTGCGATATTGCCCAGGTTTACATTGGCAAGGGCTGGAATGATGTCGGCAAACATCGCCATCATGACAATACCCATGGAGTTGCCATAATTTAAAATACGGGTTGGGATAAGGCCGAGGCAGTTGGCTCCGCATCCAAATATAAGAGCCCAGATTCCGTAGTTGATGCCGGGGGTGTGCGCCGCAACCAGATAGGAGAGGAAGCCGCCGCAGGCCGTGATGGCAAGGCAGGTATAGTCGGTATAATATTTTTTGTGTTTCTGGAAAAAGGTCTGTTTGTGGCCGTTTGCATCATCGCTTTCCGATGAAACATCTTCAAGGCCTTTTAAAAGGTCGATTCCCTGGGCTTTCTTTTCACGGTATTCATTAACCAGAAGAAATCCCTCCTGACGGCCAAAATAGGAGGCAGGAATTGTTCCAACGAATTTCTGGATGGCATAGATAAATGCGCCCAGAGCCGCTGCGGTGGTGAGGCCTTTTTCAAGCGCCCCCTCGGTCATAATCTGTGTGGCATTGATACCGCCGTTTACAATCGGGATTGATACAAGTGCAGATTCCCTGCCGATGAACGGAATAATCACAAGGACCCCGACGAGAGCTACGGCCATAGCCACCAGGGACATGATAACGACCCGCCATTCCTTTTTTAATTGTGCCAGGTTGATTTGTGAGCCGATACTGAAAATGATAAAACTTGCCGACCAGCGGCTGAATTCAGTAAGCCCCGCCTGATCGATGATATCTTTTGGAAAGATACCCGACATGAACCCACCCAGAAATATCATGAAAATGATAAATACGGATGATATTTTTGCTTTGGTGAACACCCCGAAAAAATCACCAATGGCAAAGCAGAGCAGGACGATAAACAGATACTTGGTCATTACTAACATGATGGAACCCTCCTCAAATAGTTTTATACCGTTATATAAAGCATAAACCGTGCCAAAAATTAAAAAATGGGGCAAAAATTAAAAAATAGATGAAATTTTCCGCTGATCCGAAAGAAAAAGCTGTTTTTATAAAGCTATTTTATATCATGTGTGGGTTAAAGTTCTACCTGAAAATAGACAAAATGATAAAAGATGGAGATATTATAATGGTTTTATGATAATTAAGAGACGAAAATATAATTATCATAAAACTATTTTAGTGTTAATATTGTTATGTTCTGAGCTTAATGTTATAGTGAAGGTAGAAATATACCATTTAATGACGGTATATTTCTATAATTCTGTTTATCGTAGAGTGAACCGATAGTTGGAGTAAGGGAGGGGGAAAATTATATATGGAGATTTTTAATATGACGCAGGAACGCATTCCTGCAGTGGCAGAGTTGATGAGCAAGATAAAACCGGAGTGGTGGGATTATGAAGGCGCCTATGGGCAGCTAAGTGATATCAATGAGTCCATTAAAACAATCGGATGGTATATGGGGGAAGATGCAGAACATCCTACGGGCTGGATTCTCTGCAGGGAGCTTGTGGGACTCCGGGCAATCGAGCTGGAATGCAGCGGTTTCAACGACAACGGGGTATTTAAACTGGAACATAAACTGGGACGGCTGATCGATACGGCGGCAGGATATGCAAGGGGAAAGGGATATTTGACATTCAGAAACGGCATCAGTTCCGTTGGTTTTAATATTCATGGAAAGAGGATTGATAATATTGCCGATGCCATCCGTGATCTCAAATGTGACAGAGTGGATTACAGGTGGATGCTGGATTATGGATTCAGGGTGATTGGGATTCAGCCTAATGCCTATGAAAAGGGGTTCCATCTGATTATGATGGCAAAGGAGATATAAACCATATGAAAAAAATGGTGTTATTTACATACCGGCCGGAAATAGGGAAAATTTACTATGATGATCTCTGCATTCTTTTTGGAGAATACATGGAGATTCACACGTGTTCCCTGAATAAGGAGGAGCCTTCCAGGGAGCAGCTGGCCCATGCCGATATTGTGCTGGTAAGCAATGCGGAAATCATCAATAAAATCCACTATTTGATCGAAGAGCAGACAAAAATTGTAACAATTGATTTCAGCTACCCGGAGATGAATATTGAACAGATGAGAAAGTACCCGGCCGGCACCTATGCCCTGATGTGCTTTGATCTGTTTGTATGCAGAAAAATGGTCAGTCTGTTGTATGAGCAGGGAATCAATAACTTTATCTGGCTCTTTCCCCAGGAAAATGGCGAGGTTCCCACTTCAGGGTATGATGTCGTTGTAATGGATGACTATTCCCCACATCTTGTGAGGAAGGATAAGACGGTCATGAGCCTGGGAAAGAGAAAGATCGCGTTCTCAACCCTGCTTAAAATTGCCCAGGAGGCGGATATCTTTAATAAGGATCTGGAAAATGAGTTATTCCGGTACAGTTACAGTTATAAAGGGGCATCGACCCTGGTTAATACAATATACAGCGATATGTCCTCCTTCCATTTACAGATAAAAATGATACTCAATTATATGGACAGTGGGATTGTGATCCTGAGCGACCGGCATGAGATTATTGAATACAACACGCGGTTTATGGATATGTTTCACGTTACCAGGGAACTGTATGGGAAAAAAATCAGGAATGTGGAGGGAACGGAAGAATTTCTGCCGTATCTTGACAAAGGAAAGGCCGTCCGCAATGAACTGATCGTTTATCCGGATGGAAAATCCTCCCTTGTTTTCAATATGGAATGCATTGTAAAGGGAAATAACCAGGGTTGTATTTATATGCTGATCCTCCAGGAAGCGGAGGAGATTGAGAACAAGAGCCATTCACTGAAACGCCAGCTCAGCATGAAAGGATACACATCCAAATACCGTTTTTCCGATATTAAAACGGAGAGTCCGGTCATGATTTCCTGCATTAAGAAAGCGGAGAAGATTGCCAGGATTGATAAAACGACGCTGGTGATGGGAGAGAGTGGAACGGGAAAGGAACTGATGGCCCAGTCGCTCCATTCAGCGTCCAGCAGAAGAAATTATCCGTTTGTCAGCATCAATTGCGCGGCAATTCCGTCTTCCCTGTTGGAGAGTGAACTGTTTGGCTATGTGGAGGGCGCGTTTACCGGTTCTAAAAAGGGCGGAAAGATCGGGCTTTTTGAGATGGCGAATTACGGTACCCTGTTTCTCGATGAGATAGGGGAGGCCTCCCTGGAAGTACAGTCTAAACTCCTGCGTGCCATTGAAACCAAGGAGATTATGCGCCTTGGGGGCGATAAAATCACTTCTGTGGATGTGCGTATTATCGCCGCGACAAACCAGAACCTGAAAGAACTGGTGGACAAGAAGGAATTCCGGCTGGATCTTTATTACAGGTTGAATTCAATTATTATTAAAATACCGCCTCTGCGGGAGAGAAAGGAAGATATCCGTTATCTGGCCGAATATTTTATTTACAACGAGATTCATAAGAAACGGCAGGTGGAAGCCGAACTGTGGAATTTCATGGAGCGCTATGCCTGGGAGGGAAATGTGCGGGAGCTGAGAAATGTCATGGAATATATGGTAAACATTACGGATGAGCCGCTTAAGATATCCGATCTTCCCGACTATATCAGGGATGAGATGGAAGAACACGCGCAGGCAAACGGGAAAGCTGGTAAGGAAGTAAATACAGTTGCAGAAATAGAAGAAAATCCAGCTGTAAATGCAGCCGAAAATATGGAACTGATCCTGTCCAACCAATATTCCCTGAGAGAAAAAAGAATAATAATGCGAATATTGTCCCTGATAGAAAACGGAGTGAAAAGCAGGAAGGAAATAGGCGCCGGACTGGATGCTGCGGAGGAAGGATGTACCGGCTATAGATTGAAGAAAATCCTTGAAAATCTGCGGAGTTTGGGACTTATTTCCTTTTCCAGGGGTCCGGAGGGGATTATTCTGGAAAAAAAGGGCCGGGAATTTATAAAAACACGCGAAAAATCTTGATTTTCTTATTGACGAAGTGATTTTTCTTCTATATAATTGAGAAGATGTTTAATTTAGAATAGTCTAACTATGTTAAGATGATTTTTCTGAAGATATATTAGAGTACAAGGAGGTGTTTGCAATATGAAGATGACATTTCAGCCTAAAACAAGACAGAGAGCGAAAGTTCACGGCTTCAGAGCTAGAATGAGCAGCGCAGGCGGAAGAAAAGTTCTGGCTGCAAGAAGAGCAAAAGGAAGAGCAAGATTATCTGCTTAATGAACCAGGGCCGCAATTTTGATTGTGGCCTTTTGTTTATTGAATGTGAAAATATGAATAATGAAGAAATTTAATTCGATTAAAAAGAACAGCGATTTTCAGAAAGTGTACAGGACGGGGAGATCATTTGCCAACCGGCTTTTAATCATGTATGTAATGAAGACGGAGAGGGAAGACACAAGGATAGGAATATCCGTGAGTAAAAAGGTCGGGAACAGCGTTGTGCGTCATCATGTTACAAGACTCGTGAGAGAGAGCTACAGGCTCAACAAGAACAAAGTTAAGACAGGGTTAGACATCGTCGTTGTAGCGAGAGCTGCAGCAAAAGAATCAGATTTCAAAAAAATCGAAAGTGCATATATGCACTTGTGCGGACTTCATAACATATTAGAGAATCGAAGTGAGAATATTGATTAAAAAGATCTTTATAATGATGATTCGGGGGTATCAGAAATTTATTTCCCCGCTTACAGGACCTCACTGCAAGTACACGCCTACCTGCTCTCAATACGCCATTGAGGCAGTACAGAGGTACGGCGCGTTTAAAGGTATGATTTTGGCCTGCAAAAGGATACTGAGATGTCATCCATTTGCAGAAGGCGGTTATGATCCAGTTCCGTAGAGGATGAGGAGGTAATTCATTGGAATTTATAGTAGCTACTAAGGCGGGGTCCATCATGGGGCCTATTATCAGCCTGTTTGGGTACATCATGGACTTTCTGTTTCGGATCACCAGTTCTTTTGGTATCTTAAATCTTGGTCTTTGTATTATCCTTTTTACAATTATCACAAAATTGCTTTTATTTCCGTTGACGATCAAGCAGCAGAAATCGTCAAAGCTGATGTCTCTTATGAATCCTGAAATTCAGGCGGTTCAGAAGAGGTACAAGGGTAAAACAGATCAGACATCCATGGCAAAGCAGCAGATGGAGATGCAGGCCATCTATGAGAAATATGGTTCCAGTCCGACCGCGGGCTGTCTTCCCATGTTAATCCAGTTTCCAATCATCATTGCATTATACCGTGTTATCTATAATATTCCCGCCTATGTTCCGTCGGTAAGGGTATTCTTTGACAACGTGGTGGAACCGCTGCAGAAACAGCCTGATTTTATTAACAAGATCGCAGAAATCGCCAGCAGCTATGGTTTGGCAATTGATAAAGTAGACTATACGAATGCAGATAAGGTTGTAGATTTATTATATAAATTCACACCTGCCAACTGGCAGCATCTCGGAGAATTATTCCCTCAGATTTCAACTGTAATTGCCGACAATGCAGGCAAGATCGAGCAGATGAACTCCTTCCTGGGAATCAACCTGGCAACACAGCCGTTTACGGGATTTACCAACATTACAATTGCATGGCTTATCCCGATCCTGGCAGGTCTTACACAGTGGTTCTCCACAAAACTTATGAACACCAACCAGCAGATGGATCCTGATGCGCCTGGCGCACAGACGATGAATACGATGATGATGACGATGCCTCTGGTATCCGTCTTCTTCTGTTTCACATTCCCGGCAGCAATCGGTATTTACTGGGTTGTACAGGGTGCGTTCCAGATTGTACAGCAGCTGGCTGTAAATGCTTACATGAACAAAGTGGATATGGACGAGCTCATCAAGAAGAATGTTGAGAAGATGAATAAGAAGCGCGCCAAGAAGGGGCTTCCTCCGGCAAAGGTGAACCAGAATGCCAGCGCTAATCTTAAGAATATCCAGGCTCAGACAGAAAAAGAAGAAGCAATAAGGCAGGAAAAAATGTCAAAGACCGACAAACTGGTGAAGGAGTCAACGGAGTATTACAATTCCGATCCGAAACCGGGCAGCCTTGCATCCAAGGCAAAGATGGTGCAGAAGTATAACGAGAAGCACAACAAGTAGGAGGGGTGCCGTATGGATATGATAACAGTTACCGCAAAAACAGTAGATGAAGCAGTGACAAAAGCACTGATTGAACTTGAAACAACCAGTGATAAGTTAACATATGAGGTAGTTGAAAAGGGAAGTGCAGGGTTCCTCGGCATCGGTTCCAAACCGGCCATTATCCGTGCAAAGAAGAAGGAAACACTTCAGGATAAAGCGATTGAATTCCTTGAGCAGGTATTTGACGCTATGAATATGGCGGTTGATATCAGCGTAGAGTACAACGAGACGGAAAAAGAGATGAATGTGAATCTGAAGGGTGAGGATATGGGCATCCTGATCGGTAAGAGAGGACAGACGCTCGATTCCTTACAGTATCTTGTAAGCCTTGTTGTAAATAAATCCACCGGTGACTATATCCGTGTAAAACTGGACACGGAGAATTACCGTGAGAGAAGAAAAGAAACGCTGGAGACTCTTGCCAAGAATATTGCCTATAAAGTGAAAAGGACAAAACGTTCCGTATCTCTGGAGCCGATGAACCCTTATGAGAGACGTATCATCCATGCCGCTCTTCAGAACGACAAATATGTTGTGACGAGAAGCGACGGTGAAGAGCCGTTCAGACATGTTATTATTTCTTTAAAGAGAGAAAACAGAAGAGATAGAAACGACAGATATGACAGAAGCGACAGAGCTGAAAGAGCAGACAGAACGGAAAAGTAAGTTATAAGCTGTGATATAAAAAATGTTCAAATAGATGTCTTTTTACAAAAAAGCCCCTGTTTGAACATTTTTTTAAATCAGAATAGAATGAAAATCAAGGTAAGGATATAAATTAAGGATTTAAATTTTAGAATTTAAATCCGGCAGCTTCTAATAACCTGTAAAAATCGAGGAATGAAAAATATGATGACTTCAGATACAATAGCCGCTATTGCAACGGCGCTTACAAATTCGGGAATTGGTATCATAAGAGTCAGCGGAAATGAAGCATTTGATATTGTGGATAAAATATTCCGCCCCAAGAATAAAAAGAAAAAATTAAAAGAGGAAAAAACATATACCGTCCACTATGGCCACATTTGCGACGGTGATGAGATAATAGATGAAGTTCTTGCGATTGTAATGAGAGGACCTCACAGTTACACTGCCGAAGATACGGTGGAGATAGACTGTCACGGCGGTGTCCTTGTTATGAAAAAAATACTGGAGACGGTAATCAAGTACGGCGCCAGGATGGCAGAGCCGGGAGAGTTCACGAAGCGCGCCTTTCTAAACGGCAGAATTGATCTTTCTCAGGCCGAAGCGGTCATAGACGTCATCAATTCAAAAAATAATTATGCCCTGAAAAGTTCAGTCAGCCAGCTCAGTGGCTCGATGTCGAAGAAAGTGAGGGAACTAAGGGAGAAACTTCTCTATGAGATTGCCTTTATTGAATCGGCGCTGGATGATCCGGAACATATTTCTCTGGAGGGATATCCGGAAAAACTGAAAAAAACGGTTACTGACCTGGAGGGAGAGCTTCATAAAGCGCTTTCCTCATTTGACAGCGGCAGAGTTCTGGCCGAGGGAATCAGGACTGTAATTCTCGGCAAGCCAAACGCCGGTAAATCCTCTCTGATGAATGTACTGGTAGGGGAGGAGAGGGCGATTGTGACGGATATAGCGGGAACAACCAGGGATACTCTGGAGGAAAATATCCGTCTGCATGGAATCAGCCTGAATATCGTAGACACCGCGGGAATCCGTGATACGGAGGATGTCGTGGAGAAAATCGGAGTGGACAGGGCCAGGGCCAACGCGGATGACGCAGACTTGATTATCTATGTCGTCGACGGTTCATGTCCTCTGGATGAAAATGATTATCAGATTATGGAACTGATTAAGGGGCGCAAATCGATTGTTCTTTTAAATAAGACGGATCTCGAAACGGTTCTTACACCGGAGGAAGTTGAGAAAAGAACCGGCAGTGAGGTGATTGCCGTGTCGGCCAAGGAGCAGAGAGGGATCGATCTGCTGGAACAGAAGGTAAAAGATCTGTTTTTAAATGGTGAGATTGATTTTAATGATGAGCTCATGATCACGAATGTGAGACATAAAACCGCTATGGGTGAGGCGTTAAAGAGCCTTGAACTGGTGGTGCAGAGTATAGAGGATCAGATGCCGGAAGATTTCTATTCTATTGATTTAATGAATGCTTATGAACAGCTCGGAACGATTGTGGGAGAGTCGCTGGAAGATGATTTGGTAAATGAGATCTTCAGCAAGTTCTGTATGGGGAAATAAGTGGATTTGATCGGGAAAGAAAATGTAAGAAAGTAAATGAGGACGATAGCATTAAGAGGCTGTTATTGATAGAAAAGAGGAAGTTAGATGCCGTGTTTAACAGAAAATTATGATATTGTGGTAGTAGGCGCCGGACACGCAGGATGCGAGGCCGCCCTTGCCGCAGCGAGACTTGGATTTGAGACAATTGTATTTACCGTAAGTGTGGACAGTATTGCCCTGATGCCCTGCAATCCGAATATAGGAGGAAGTTCCAAAGGCCATCTTGTCAGGGAACTGGATGCCATGGGCGGAGAGATGGGAAAGACGATCGATAAGACGTTTATCCAGTCGAAAATGCTCAATCAGTCTAAAGGGCCTGCTGTGCATTCCCTGCGCGCCCAGGCGGACAAACAGGCATATACAAGACAGATGAGAAATACGTTGGAAAATACGGATCATCTGACCATCAGGCAGGGAGAGGTATGTGAGATCCTGGCTGAAGATGGTAAGATCCGGGGCGTTAAAACGTTTTCAGGCGCAACCTATTACTGTAAGGCTGTAATTCTGGCTACAGGTACATATCTCAGAGCCAGATGTATTTATGGGGATGTGAGCAACCCGACAGGGCCGAATGGACTTCAGGCTGCCAACCATCTGACGGATTCGCTGAAGAGTCTGGGAATTGAAATGTACCGGTTTAAAACAGGTACACCGGCCAGAGTAGATAAGAGAAGTATCGATTTTTCAAAAATGGAAGAGCAGTTCGGAGATGAGAGAGTAGTGCCGTTTTCTTTTTCCACTGATCCGGAGTCCGTACAGAAAGAACAGGTTTCCTGCTGGCTCACCTATACAAATGACAGCACCCATGAGATTATAAGGGAAAATCTTGATCGATCCCCACTTTTCTCCGGCGCAATTGAAGGGACAGGGCCGAGATACTGTCCGTCAATTGAGGACAAGGTGGTAAAATTCCCTGATAAGAACAGGCATCAGGTGTTTGTGGAGCCGGAGGGTCTTTATACAAATGAAATGTATCTTGCAGGAATGTCCAGTTCCCTGCCGGAAGATGTCCAGTTTGCCATGTACCGGACCGTGTCGGGACTTGAAAATGTCAAAATTGTTCGAAATGCTTATGCAATTGAGTATGATTGTATCAATTCCAGGCAGTTAAAGGCTTCACTGGAATTTAAAAAGATAGAAGGACTGTTCAGCGGCGGCCAGTTTAACGGCAGCTCTGGTTATGAGGAGGCTGCCGTTCAGGGATTCATGGCTGGGGTTAATGCAGCCAGAAAGCTTCAGGGAAAGGAACCAATCGTCCTTGATCGATCACAGGCATATATCGGTGTCCTGATCGATGACCTGGTGACGAAAGAGAGCCATGAGCCTTACCGTATGATGACTTCCAGGGCCGAGTACCGCCTGCTTCTGAGACAGGATAACGCAGATCTGCGCCTGAGGGCCATCGGCCATGAAATCGGCCTTATAAGTGATGAACAGTATGAGCGCGTCCTTTGGAAGGAAAAGGCTATTGAGGAAGAAGTAAAACGGCTGGAAAAGAAAAGTATAGGAGCTACGAAAGAGGTTCAGGCTTTTCTGGAAAGGAATGGAAGTACACTGTTAAAGACGGGTACGACACTTGCAGAACTGGTGCGCAGACCGGAACTTGACTATGTTATGTTAACTGAACTGGATTCAGACAGGCCGGAACTTCCGGACGACGTGGTTCAGCAGATTAATATTAATATCAAATACGACGGATATATCCGCCGTCAGAAACAGCAGGTCGCACAGTTTAAGAAGATGGAAGGCAAAAAGCTGGATGAGAATTTTGATTATTCAGAGGTAAAGAGCCTGAGAAGAGAAGCGGTCCAGAAGCTGAATCTTTATAAACCGGCAAATATAGGCCAGGCATCCAGAATTTCAGGGGTTTCGCCTGCCGATATCTCGGTGCTGATGGTACACCTGGAACAGATGAAATACCAGAGGGATAAATAGGGAACGAAGCGGGAAAAAGAAGCAGGAAAAAGAAGGAAGCACGTGAGGATATGATATGAAAGATAAATTTGCTGTCCAGTTGAAAGAAGAAGTCAAACAGATGGGAATCGAACTGGCGGATCATCAGATCGATCAGTTCTATCAATACTACGAACTGTTAATTCATTGGAATTCTATGGTGAATCTGACGGCGATTACACAGATGGAAGAAGTAGTGACAAAACATTTTGTGGATAGTCTTTCTCTGAAAAAAATAATTGTGGATATCGATCAGAAACCGCGTAGACTGATCGATGTTGGGACAGGGGCCGGGTTTCCTGGAATTCCGTTAAAAATCGTTTTTCCGGAACTGGAGGTGACCCTTCTGGATTCCCTGAATAAAAGAGTGAAATTTCTCAATGAGGTGATAGAAAATCTCCAGTTAACTGGAATAACTGCCGTACACGGCAGAGCAGAAGACCTGGGACGCGATAATGTTTCACGTGAAACATATGATCTCTGTGTATCCAGGGCGGTAGCGAATCTGGCTACGTTATCAGAGTATTGCATGCCGTTTGTAAAAACAGGTGGTTACTTTATTCCTTATAAATCCGGTAAACTGGAAGAAGAACTGGTAACTGGGAAAGGGGCTGTAAATAAGCTGAGCGGAGAGATAGAAGATATTCTTACTTTTACATTGCCGAATGCAGATGAACGATGTCTTGTTAAAATCAGAAAGACCGGCATTATGAGTAAGAAGTATCCCAGAAAAGCGGGTATGCCTTCGAAGGAGCCATTGAAATAGGATAGCAAAAATAGTAGTGACAAAAAGGAGAGCAGAATGGAGAAATCTGCCTCCTTTTTGTCACTACTATTTTTGTCGACTGGCGATACGATAGAGAACGCTGAAATGTAAGGGATTACTTCTATATTGTATTTAGCAGGAAAAATGGATACAATAAAGTAAGGTAATATGTCTATATAAATTGAATATTTAATCGAGTCTATATAGAGTATACTTGAGTGATAGGTGGGAGGCTTAATTCTATTAATATCAAAAGCAAATTAAAATGCTGGGCAGAGAGGGAGAAGGATATGCTGGAGGAAAAGATTAACGGAGTAATTAGAGCTGTAACGGAAAGTGATTTCAGTGAAATATATGGTTTTGTAAAGACTGCATTTAAAACGGCAGAGGTCAGCGACGGTACAGAGCAGGATTTTGTGCTTGAACTGAGAAAGGGAGCATATCTTCCGGAACTGGAACTTGTCATGGTGGATAAGACAGGAATTATAGGCCATATCATGTTTACAGAGCAGAAAGTGGATGTTATGGATAGGAGTGGAGTACCATTTGTATTTACTGGTCTTCTGATCGCACCTTTATCTGTAAAGTTGGAATATAGAAATAAAGGTGTCGGCGCAGCATTAATGAAAGAGGGATTTAAACGGGCTGTGGAGAGAGGGTATAAAGCAGTTTTTTAGTGGGAAACCCAGAATATTATAAACGGTTTGGATTTAAGGAAACGGGATACTATGGAATAAAAAATGAATCGGAGATACCGGATCAATTTGTTTTAGGGTGCGAATTAGTTCCGGATTCGTTAAAAGGACTAACAGGCAGCATAAAGATAATTTAAAGAACAGATTTGGATGCAGGATATGATGGGAAGATAATGAATAGAAGTATGGTATTTAGGAAATAATTTGAGATAATAATGATTGAAGATAAATATATATAATATGATGTAAGATAAAAATGATAAAAGATAAAAAACGACAAAAGATAAAAAACGGATCAAGTAAAAAAAGAGTAGTGATGTTTCACGTGAAACATCACTACTCCCTTTCTTTTCACAATAAAAAGAATAACTCTTATTAAAGAAGTATTTACACCCACATAATTTTCAATAAAAGCATTCATTAAGCAAAAAACATGGAAATAACATCCAGCAATTTTCCAGGGGTCTCTAATTGTGGAAGATATTTTGTTTTACTGATAATAGATGATTCGATTGCAGAGTTATAAAGTTTATATTCTTCTATATTATCGACGATGCAGGGAACCTCTGCGCCTCCCACAATGAAGATGCTGTTATCAATTTTCTTCAGTGCATTGATGATATTACATTTAGTAAACTTACATTCCATGCTGGAAAATATGGCTTTAGGACATTCGCCCAGGTGAGCTGATTCAAAGTAGTGGTCTATATAGATTGGCTTTGCCGAGTATGGATTATAAAAATACTTCTCTTCAAATGCTTCTTCAATCAGATTACGGCTGCTGGCAATATGATAGAGCAGTGTTCCAATGATTGGCAAATCCAGAATTAACTTATAGAACTTTGCATTCTTTCCCGGAATCTGGCTGCAGTTTATAAGGCTGTCCGGATTGATTAACATAAGCTGATCAAAAAGCTCAGGAGAGTTATTACAGGCCATAATAGCCAAAGCCGCAGATTCTCCGGTAGCGATAATATTGGTTCTATGTCCAATTTCCGATTTGATAAAATCGCAGATAAGCTGCACATAGAGATAATTTGTATAGGTAAGATTCGGTTTTTCAGAACGGCCGCAGCCGAGTAAGTCTATGGTATAAACGGTATAGTTCTGTTTCAGCTTGTCAATCAGAAGATTCCACTCATAACCGCTGGACGAAAAATTGAGATCGTGTACCAGTACAAGCGGTTTTCCGTTCCCGGTCTTCGTATAATGAATATTGCCGAGACGCCATTTATAGCATAGTGGATGAGGCTCACTCATTAAGTTCTTCGAGACAGCGGAAATTTTAATGTATTTGTTAATAAGAGCAGTGGCGGCAGCTCCTCCTGCCGACAGCGCTAACAAAGTCATTACTTTATTCTTTGTATTCATTGATGCCTCCTGACAAAATAGATAGTATGTGAAATATACTAATATCACAGTATAAAAAAGCTGAAGCTTTTTGTGGAAATATCGTCAAAGCTTCTTCCAAACGTATAGTAGTCAATGGTAGTGAGGACTTTATCTTAAAAAAGAGTATGTTAGTATCTACAGGTATTTTATACCACAAATTATACCACAAATATAGGTGTATGTGCATTACAATATTCTTAAAGAAAAGCCGTCATGATTAGTGTATGCAGCTTTGGTAAAAATAAAGATGTTTCACGTGAAACATCTTTATTTTTACCAAAATTGAATATAAGCAATATTTACAAAAAAATCAATGTTTCACGTGAAACATTTTAGCAAAGAAAATGGACTTTTTTCTATAAAAAGTAGGAAATAGAATTTATCTGTGCTATACTATAAAATGATGCGTAAGAGAAATACGTTTTAGAAAGGAAACATCATGGGACGTACAATTGCGATTGCAAACCAGAAAGGCGGCGTCGGTAAGACAACGACAGCGATTAATCTCTCTTCCTGCCTGGCCGAAGCAGGACAGCGGGTCCTGACGATCGATTTTGATCCGCAGGGTAATGCTACCAGCGGGCTTGGGTTGGAGAAAGGCCAGATTGAGGATACGGTATATGAAATGATGCTGGGAGACTGTACTTTTGAGGATTGTCTTCAGCAGGATGTTCAGGAAGATCTGGATGTACTCCCTTCGGATTCCAATTTATCCGGCGCTGAGATTGAACTTCTGGATATAGAAAATAAAGAGTTTGTTCTGAAAAGCCACCTTGACAGGGTAAAGGACGATTATGATTTCATTATCATTGATTGTCCGCCGTCTTTGAGTCTTCTGACACTGAATGCTTTGGTTGCCGCTGATACGGTGCTTGTTCCCATTCAGTGTGAATACTATGCACTGGAAGGTCTGAGCCAGGTGCTCCGCACGATCAATATCGTTAAGAGAAAAATGAATTCATCATTGGAGATGGAAGGCGTCGTATTTACCATGTATGATGCCAGGACGAATCTTTCTCTGGAAGTGGTCGAGAATGTAAAGAGTAATCTGAATGAGAAAATTTACAAAACAATCATTCCAAGAAATGTGCGTCTGGCAGAGGCTCCAAGCCATGGAATGCCGATCAATATCTACGACAGCAAATCTACCGGCGCGGAGAGTTACCGGCTTCTGGCCGCAGAGGTAATAAGCAGAGGAGAAGAACTGTAACGTACATAGAAACACTCTGCGGAATGCGGTCTTCTGAATGGTTATGCATAAACTTACATTTGTTACTTCCCGGTTCGGGAAAGCATATAGTAAAATAAGGTTAATTGGTATGAAGGTATTACAGCACGATTGGAGGAAACAATGTCGAAAAGGACAGGACTTGGAAAAGGATTAGGAGCATTTTTTGGTGATGATTATGATATTTCCCAGACAAAGCCCAAAGCTCCGGAGGCTGCCAAAGAGGAGATTAGTCCGGAAGGGCAGGAGGAACATGCGGAACACGCTGATAAAAAGGCTAACCTGAAGGAACTTGATATGGTACTTCCCGTCGCTAAAAAGCCGCAGAAAAGAAGTGTTACTGCCGCGAAGAAAACGGCAAAGCCGGCTCCCAGGGTAAAAATTGTGGAGGTGGAGAAGGAAAAATTCCTGAACATTACCCAGATTGAACCAAACGGAAGTCAGCCGCGTAAGATGTTTGACGAAGAGCAGCTGAATGAACTGGCCGATTCCATAAAAGCATATGGTGTCCTTCAGCCACTGCTTGTGCAGAAACAGGCGCAGGGTGACAATTATGAAATCATAGCCGGTGAGAGACGTTGGAGGGCTGCAAAGCTGGCCGGTCTTAAGCAGGTTCCGGTCATTATAAGAGAATATACCAGACAGCAGACAATGGAGATTGCATTGATTGAAAACGTCCAGCGAGAAGATTTGAATCCGATCGAGGAGGCGAAGGCGTATCAGATGCTTATCCAGGAATTCGGGCTGAAGCAGGAAGAGGTAGCTGAAAGGGTAGCTAAAAACAGGGCTACGGTTACAAACAGCATGCGTCTTTTGAAGCTGGATGAGAGAGTACAGGAGATGCTCATTCAGAACCGCATAACGGGAGGTCATGCCAGAGCGCTTCTTGCACTGGAAGACGGCGAACAGCAATATCAAATTGCAGTTAAGATTGTCAATAACAAACTGAGCGTGCGGGAGGTCGAACGGCTGGTCAAGTTATTAACAAAACCGGCTAAGAAGAAAGAAGAAAAACCGGAAGAAAGAGACTTTAATATTTTTTACCAGGATCTCGAAGAACGATTGAAATCGGTAATGGGTACAAAAGTAATTATTAATAAGAAGGACAAAAACAAGGGACGCATTGAAATAGAGTACTATTCATCTGCGGAATTGGAAAGAATAGCAGAGCTTCTCCAATCTATAAATGGTTAATTATTAATTTTATTGAATTTTCATGCAACCGTTTTTATTTTATATCGATCATAGAGATTAGAAGAACTGAAATGAGGACATAAGATGGAAAACAGTATTTTAAATAACCTGGGGTTTGATCCCGGATTTTTAATCATCGGTTTGATCATACTCACTTTGATATCGCTTATCGCCACGCTAATCTGCTTTTCACAGTATAAGAAACTGTATCGCAGATATGATATGTTTATGAGGGGAAAAGATGCGGAGACCCTTGAAGATACCGTACTGGATCTGATGGATGAAGCCGCATTCCTCCGTTCCGAAGACAGGGCCAATAAGGACTTGATCGAATCTATGGAGGAGCAGGTAAAAGCCGGATATCAGAAGACCGGAATGGTAAAGTACAATGCGTTTAAAGGAATGGGCGGTAACCTGAGCTTTGTAATTGCCCTCCTGGACGACAATAACACCGGTTTTGTCCTTAACTCCGTTCACAGCAGAGAGGGGTGCTATCTCTATCTGAAGGACGTGGTGGAAGGAAAGACGGAAGTTCTTCTCGGCAGTGAGGAGAAGGAAGCGCTTGAACAGGCTCTCGGATATCACTAGTGTCTTAACAGGCCCTAAAAAAAGACAAAATAAAGTTGACATAATATGGAGGATTGGCTGTAAAAGACAGGAAAACTATTGCAAATTTTCGTAATTTGTAGTAAAAGTAATAGATACAACAGGACTCAACAAAAATGAAAAGATAGAAGGTGAGAAAATGCATAAGTTTTTACGCGCTGCAGGATTCAGCATGTACCAGAGAAAAAAAGATATCAGGGCTCTTCTTCGCTGCCTTTCCAAAGAAGCGGCCAGATCCAAGTGTATACAGATAGACCGGGACACAAGCCTGTGTGAGATGAAGACGGAGGTGGCGCCGGGAATCGGCCTGGCCATGTATGGCGAGCTGAATGATAAGGAAGAACTGGATATTGAATATTATTATCCATACATTACAAGTGATACTGTTACAACGAAAGCCGAATGTTCAATACAGCGCCATGCGGAGAAGGAAACATATGCAGGTCTGCTGGATGAATATAAAGTCGGGATATCACTGATTTTCTATCTTCTTAACCCAATGGAGTACAGGGAAAGGTTTCAGAAGGCAAACGCACCGATCAAAATAGAGTCGGCGACCCTTTCTGCCCTGTCGGTTCATGGAAAGATATTGCTTCCCATAAAGAAAACGGCCATGCAGATTGAGAAGGCCAAGGTAGCTTCACGTAACAGGGACAGTCTGCTGGAAGCGGCTAAAAATGGGGATGAGGATGCGATGGAATCGCTGACAATAGAAGATATTGATCTCTATTCGCAGGCATCCAGGCGCGTAATCAAGGAAGATATCTATTCTATCGTGGACACCTGCTTTATGCCAAGCGGAATTGAATGCGATCAGTACTCCGTTGTAGGAGAGATATGTGAAGTCGATTTGAAGAAAAACAGAATAACCGGCGAGGAAATCTATGATATGAAGCTGGAATGCAATGATTTGTTTTTTAGGGTTGCGATTAACAAACTAGATTTGCTTGGAGAACCGTGTCCGGGACGCAGATTTAAAGGCCGTATCTGGATGCAGGGAATCGCAAATTTCAAAGACTGATTTTTTTATAAAGGGACTTGACTTAGAGTGGGAATATGAATTATAATTAATATTGTGCCTTTGAATATTAATGGGTACAAATGCAGTTTTTATCAGACTGTATTATGAATTTACAAGATGTTTCTGTAGCTCAGCAGGATAGAGCGTCCGCCTCCTAAGCGGAAGGCCAGCGGTTCGAATCCGCTCAGGAACGCCAGTAAACAATGCCGAAAACCTTGATGTTACCAGGTTTTCGGCTTTTTTGTCAGCTTCTAAGCGGAAGGCCAGCGCAGTCGATATTTTTTGAATCCTCCCGCAGCTAACCCTTTTTCAGATACTTCAGCTCAAATTCATCCACCGTAACAGGCTGTGAATAGTAATATCCCTGTATGTAATCGCATCCCATCTCGGTGAGTTCGCGCACCTGTTCTGCAGATTCAATCCCCTCGGCCACGGTAACCATCTGAAGCTGCCGTGCCATTTTCAGGATGTTGGCGACGATAATGTGTTTACGCCGTTCATTCGTTTTATCCCGAAAAAACATCTGATCCAGTTTGAGGATGTCTAGAGGAAGGGCCTGCAGCACATTCAGCGAGGACTGGCCGGTTCCGAAATCATCCATGGCACAGAGAAAACCGTTGTCGTTCAGCCTTCTGATGATGGCCCCAAAGTATGCGACATCCTCCACAACCACGCTTTCCGTAAATTCCAGTTCGATATGGCCGCTTGGGATTTGATAGCGGTTTTTGATCGAACAGTAGTATTCAATGAAATTCGGCTGGAGCATGGTGATACGTGAAACATTGACCGACAGGACAAGCTGTTTTCCGTACCAGGGGAGCGTTTTATGCAGGTATATGCAGACGCGTTCAAACATGTAGTGATCTAAATCTACAATAAATCCGTTGCGTTCAAATAAATCCACAAATTCTCCCGGCATTGCAATAATAGTTCCATTTTGCTGCCAGCGGACCAGTACTTCGGCCCGAATGGACTGGTCCGGGGCAGCGCGGGTACTGAGCTGGGGCTGGATAAACATCTCGAATTCTTTTTTCCGGATGGCCTCGTGCATATTGGCCACAAATTCCATTTCCCGCATCTCCTTTTGCCGCATGGTATCGGTATAGAAGCCAAGGTGGCTTCCGGGCATAATTTTAATACTTTTCTGAGCCATATTGGCCCGGTTCATCATTTCACCAATCTGACAGCCGGCGGAGGCATCAATCAGATAAATTCCGCAGGCAAGCTCTAGGTGGTGGCGTCTGCGATAAAGCTCCGGATAAGTTGAAATATGGACAGACATTTCCCTGAAATTCTTTTCCAGCTCGGAGGGCTCATTCTCATAGTAAAGGAGATAGGTCAGCGTATCCCCGGATATCCGGCAGAATGCCTCGTCCTCGCGGCAGACAGAGGCCAGATAATCACTCCAGTATTTAAGGATGCTGTCTCCTGTGTCATATCCATAGGCTTCATTGATAAATTTAAATTTCTTTATATCACAGTAGTGAAGGGCGTATTTACGTCCTGAATTGTTTTTTAAAATGTGTTCTACCCTTATTTTAAAGCCTTCAAAATTCAGATGACCGGTCAGGGGATCGGTATACTGGATTTTTGCTTTTTCTTCCTGAATCGTTAATCTCTGCACCGAGGCCGCAATATAGTCTCCCAGGACTTCCAGAAGGAACAGAGAGGCCCAGCGCTGTTTCAGGTTGCCCAGACAGATCAGGCCTACCAGGTGTTCCCGGCAGATGATCGGAGCCAGACATAAATTGTGAAGTCCATATCCGGAAAGAAAACGGTAGCTTTCGGGATCACGCTCTGCAAGTTCATCCACGGAGCGGATCAGGATCAGTTTATTGTTGCCAATCAGGTGTTCCCAGCGTTCAAGCAGCCTGGAATCCAACTGATCGATATAGGGAATGTCCGATCCGCAGCCGTTTCTTGAGAAAAAGCGTACTGTTTCGATCGATGTAAAGGAACGGATAAAGCCGGATTCCGCCTCAAAATAATTTTTCAAATCTTCCAGAATCAGGCTGAATGCCTTCTCAGGCGGCTCCTGTTTCAGTAGACAGCGCATCCAGTGCATCATCAGGTTTTGTTGGTTTGCATTTTCAATCAGCACTTTTTTAGCCTGTTTCGGTTCGGTAATGTTCAGTGCGACCTCAATGCGCATTTTATGGCCGTTCCAGACAAAAAGGCGATCTTTGATTAAATAATTCTTTTTTGCTGCCTGGTTGCAGTGTTCCCAGATATAATACTGATCCATGGAGAGCTGGGAATTGTTGCAGAACGGGCAGGGAGAACTTCGGTTTTGAAGCAGTTCATAACATTTTCTGCCTTTACCGGCCTCGAGCTGTCCTCCGGTTGTAAGCTCCCTGCTGATGAGACAGAGATCATAAGTCTCCGTATCACTGACATAGAAAACGTCATCCGGGTCATTCAGCATAGTTATTTCGCTGAATAGAACAGCATATCTGCGCAGTAGAGTTTCAAATTTATCGATTGTCTCCTGATGTTCCTGTAACATGTATTCCACCTTTTCTTTCCTGGAAAGATTTTGAGCTTGCTGATGCGCCGGGCCGCAGTGAGGGGAAAACCGGGCATTGCAGGCTGTCTATGTTGATGGCATAATGGTGATTATGCCATCAGGATGAACAATTAAAGAGGCTTTTTATTATATGAGAAAGTGAACTATGCAAAAAAGTCACCATATCTCATATGAAAAGGCACCAAAACAGACCGGCGTAGAGCAAGTAAAACCACTCCGGTCTGTTTTGGTGCTTCTTTATTTTTTCAAGCGGAATCACGAACCATTATCAGCAAGCGGATATTGCAAGATTGTATTTTTTCCCCGCTTATGATACTATGTTTATATGTAAATTTATCCGAATGAAAAGCGGCATGATGGCATAATCACCATTATGTTGCTTTTTTACGTCACGCTCAGGACGAGATGCATGAGATCCAGTTGTTTTGCATGTTCCTCTCCGGAGTCCATTGTATAAATGCGGGTGGTTGTGATGTTGGCATGACCGAGCAGATCCGCCAGTCTGGATAAATCTTTTTCCAATGAGTAATAAGTCCGGGCAAACAGATGGCGCAGGTTGTGGGGAAATACTTTTCCCGGTTCCACACCGGCGCTGCGGCAGAGGGATTTCATGTCTCTCCAGATATTATTTCTATTTAACGGCCTTCCGTTCCGGGTGCAGAAGATGGGCCCCCGTGTGATATTGTTTTCCCTGCAATAGGAGCGCAGGGCGCGGCAAAGTTCTTTGGTCAGGAATACAACGCGGATTTTACCTTTACAGTCTACCTCGGCCCGCCCGGTGTAAAGGGAATTCACGGTGAGGTATCTGAGTTCCGAAACGCGTATGCCGGTGGCGCAGATACTCTGCATTAAAAGGGAGAGACGCCGGTTGCCTCTTGTCTCGGCCGCCCGGACAAGACAGATGTATTCTTCACGTGTCAGAACCTTTTCGGGCTTTAAAAATATTTTGCGCTGTATTTTGACTGGTTTAACTTTGCAGGGTGTCAAACCGCAGAAATCCAGATAGCCGTTGACAGCCGCCAGCATGGAATTGATACTGGCAGGCCTGTGGCTCCCGGACAGACTCTCTTTCCAGCCCAGCACGGCTGCTTTATCGATTTCTTTCCCGCTGAGATACAGAAAAAACGCGCGAAGATCGCGGATATATTTTTCTATCGTATTAGAGCTGCGTTCCTGTTCGTGCAGATAGGATGCGTAGTCTTTTAAAGATGCCGGAGATACGGCTTGATGCAAAAGTATATTTGTGTCATGTTCCATCTTTTTACTTCCTCTCTTCGGTTTGATATTTGTTATTTTACCGAAAATAAGGTGATATAATACCCGGAGAATAGTAAAATTAAAAATTCCATATTTTACCATGGTCTTCCATCGGAAATTTTAATATGGAAATCAGACGTGGAACTAAAATAAAAAGGAAGTTGGGAAGATAAAAAGTTTGAATTTTAGAAAGTTAAAAAGGGGCATACGCTGTTCCAATGACGGCGCATGTCCCTTTGTGCATTGATGCGGATGAACCGCTGAATACGGATTAACAATTAAGACATTGATGGAGGGTAAGTAACAGCTCCTCCATCTGTATGGGTTTAGAGAGATGGCCGTTCATACCGATCTGCAATGATTTGCGGCTGTCCTCACTAAAGGCATTGGCCGTCATTGCGATAATCGGGATGGTCCGTGAGTCGTCACGTCCCATGGTACGCAGCCGTTTGGTAGCTTCGATTCCATCCATGACCGGCATATGGATATCCATCAGAATGGCGTCATAATAGAAGGCGTCATGGGCGGCAAAGCACTGGATGGCGGTCTGGCCGTTTTCAGATGTTTCCACGATAAAACCATTCATTTCCAGAAGTGTCTGTGCAATTTCCCGGTTCAGTTCATTGTCCTCTACGATTAAGAGCCGTTTTCCCTTAAAGCTGTCTGAGCGTAGATCCTCCAGATGCTTCTTTACCACTGGAAGAGAATCGCTGTAAGAAAAACTCAGGGTGAAGTAAAACTCCGAGCCGTGGCCGGGTTCACTGTTCACCTTCAGGATTCCGCCCATCATCTGGACCAGACGGCTCGAAATGGCAAGGCCAAGTCCGGTTCCTCCATAACGGGAGGAAGTGTCTTTGGCTGCCTGTTCAAAGGCATTAAAAATATTCTGCAGCGCTTCCGGGGCAATTCCAATTCCGGTATCGCTTATGGAAAAGTGGAGGGTCAGGTTATTCGTATCCTCCTGTACCGGTGTCACACGCAGCATAATACGGCCCCCAGGCTCCGTAAACTTGACCGCGTTGCCGACGATATTCAGAAGAACCTGTTCCAGGCGCAGTTTGTCGGCCAGGATAGGCCGGTTATTTTCACATTCATTGATAATGTCGAGGGATAGATTCTTGCCCTCGGCCTGAGGGCGCATCATTCCTTCCAGCGAGGAAATGAGGGCCGCCAGATCGATCGTCTCTGGATTCAGCTCCATTTTACCGCTTTCAATGCGGGACATGTCCAGGATATCGTTAACCAGATTTAAAAGATACTGGTTGGATGTATCCAGTTTATCAAGGCATTCCAGAACCTTTTCCCTATCGCCCGCCATGGAGCGGGCGATTGCAGTCATACCGACGATAGCATTCATTGGTGTTCTGATCTCATGGCTCATACGCGACAGGAAATCCGTCTTGGCCTGACTGAAGGCGTCGGCGCGGGCTTTCATGACAAAGGAGGGGACGATTTTACCCATCTCTGCCAGAACACGGCGCTGTTCCTTTGTCCAGGTGTAGTTTTCCTGGCTGACTTCAAATCCGAGTGCGCCGATATATGCGCCATGGTTCCAGATTCCTGCATGGAGACAGGAAGGGAACGGGGAAATTTCCTTATTAGGGCATAATCCGCACAGGCCGTCAGGACCGTAGCAGCTGGCCGCCGCATCATAGTTTTCCTTCGTAATGTAAATGGGCTTGTTGAGGTGAAGGAGGGATTTATCCCTGGCCCACTGGTAGGTGAAGTGGCAGGTCAGGAAGGCCGGATCTATTTCCAGCAAAGATACGCGGTCCAGATGATAAATTTTGCCCATCCTTGCAAAGAGAAGGGATACGGCGTCTTCCAGGTTGCTAGCCTTGCCGAGCAGATCCAGGGCAAAGGAGATCAGGTTTTCCCCGCGTTCGGTGTCTTCCTGTTCAATCGTATTGACTATGTATTTTTCGGTGTACAGGTTGGTCAGCATTACACCTAGTTCGTTGGAGGTATCGAGATAACAGGCAGCGCGTCCGCGGCAGTTCTCTTTCACATACTTCAGCGTGCTTTCTGCACAGCGGTAGAGACCGCTGTATTCATTGACCACCTCGGTGGAACACATTCCGATGCTGACGGAAATAGGGGTGGAGCTGTCTGTCTGGGCCAGGAGATTTTGCACCTGTTCCGCAATATGCGGTCCTATTATGGTGGCCTGTTTTTTATCACAGTTTTTTATAAAAAGCATAAACTCATCGCCGCCAAGGCGGATCTGAAGATCCTGTTCAACGGTAGCGGCCCGGAGTATGTCCGCCACTTCTAACAGTACGGCGTTAGCAAACGTAGTTCCCTCCTCTTCGTTGAGCCGGGAGAAATCGTCCATATCCAGGAGCATGATGACACAGTTTTCATCATCTGGCTTTGACTGCATATATTCCTGGGCAAGCCGCGTGCCGGTTTCTTTATTCCAGAGTCCCGTCATACTGTCCCGGGATCTGGCTTTTTCCAGAGCGGAGGCCATATCTTTTTCATTTGTTATATCTTCAATAATTCCTACCACAAAATCGGGTTTTCCATTTTCATCCCAGCTGACGGTTGACATAATGACACGGCACCATATGCCGGTACTGGTCAGAAATTCGGAATTGGACGTACGGCTGCCCAAATGAATGGCATCATACATCCGCCGGCAGACAGCATGGTAAGAGGGCAGAACAAGATGTTCAAGGAAACTGTCGGGCATCCGGTCATAGCGCCCGTTACAGTGATAGTAGTCACAGGTACGCTGCGGAATGACACAGCTGCGACTCTCGGGATAATAATAGAATTCACAGATGGAAGTATGCTCCAGCGCTACTTTCAGGATCTCATTGCGGGCCTCAAGCTGGGCAGACAGTCTGTGATTCTGGAGAACCGCCTGTTTTTCATGATCGGCGGTAAAGAATACGCTGTGATTTAAATGTTCTTCCTCAATGTAATCATTGGTGACGGAAGTGGAATCCTGTAGAATGCGCGGATCAGACACATGGAGGGAAGTGATTTTCCATACATGGTCCGACTGGGCACAGGAAGCGCTCAAACGGGCTTTGAGAGTATAGGAGGGACCTGCAGGCACCGGTCTCATCAGTTTAAGCTCCGACATGAAAACAGCATGATTAAGAGAATCTGACGTCTCACATGGTTGAATCAGATCTATTATGTAGGGCTCGGGATCACGTGAAAATTCTTTTTCGAGAAGTTTCTCCACTTTTTGGATTCCGCAGAGAGCAATGTCGTTCCCTACGCCGCTCCACATTATGTTATCCGATAGGAAAGAAAGTGCGTTTTTAATATTACGGTGTATTAAATAAGCATCTAAGAAGTCCCTGACGGTCTTTTCTGCTTGGCCTTTTCGTGTATCCATTCATATCCTCCCAAACCCGAAGCGGGACGGCTTCGGGCTGTGTCCTTAGCGTGCTTTTCAGTGCAGCAAAAGCAAATCTGTTTCTGCTCTAACAATACCATTTATAGCACTATTTTGCAACGGATATCAGGCGGTTGGGAGGGAATAAATTATTTCCGTTTTATTCCGAAAGCAGAATACCGGGCATTTTTTCGTGCCAATATTTCTTATGGTTTAAGCACAGTAACGAAGCGCTTCGACATAATCCCCCAGATATGGGAGAATCAAAAAAGTTTAATCAGCACACTAAAAAAAGAAAAGCACTTATAAAAAAGACTTCTGATAATAATTACAATAAATTCTGCAAATAAATACACTATACAAAAAAACAAAATAGGATATAGTTTTTTGACTAATAATAAAAATGACAATAAAATACAAATAAATCAAAAGAGAATTAACGTATTAAAAAATAATTAAGGAGGTAAATTATGTTCAGAATTGGTATTGATGTAGGCGGAACCTTTACAGATGTAACATTGCTGGATGCGAATACGGGAAAATATTATACCTATAAGCTGTCGTCCACACTGCAGGATCAGTCTGTTGCAATCGCCGACGGCACGAAGGAAACTTTGGAGCTGTATGGGGTGCCCGTTGAGGAGATAGAGTATTTCGGGCATGGAACTACGGTTGCTACCAACATGATTATCGAAAGAAAAGGTGCGAAGACGGCACTAATTACAACCAAAGGGTTCCGGGATTTGCTGGAGATAGGCCGCCAGGTGCGTCCATCCCTCTATAATATTTTTGAAGATAAGCCGGAAACACTAATAAGAAGGGCACTTAGGAAAGAAGCGAATGAACGTGTGATGTCCGACGGAACCATATTGAAAGAGATTAGGAACGACGAAATACGAGAAATTGTAAAAGAGATGAAGGCACAAAAAGTTGAGTCGGTTGCCGTTTGCTTCCTGTTCTCATTTTTAAATCCTCAGAATGAAAGGGCGGTGGAAGAGATTATCAGGGAAGAATGGCCGGAGGCATATATCTCCATCTCGTCCACGATTTTGCCGGAATTCCGTGAATTTGAACGCCTCAGCACTACAGTAATCAATTCTTATCTGGGTCCGAGAATAAAAATGTACATTAACAATCTCCAAAAGCGGATTAAAGGGATAGGAATAGCAGTGGAACCATATATCACACAGTCGAACGGAGGTGTCATGTCGATCAGCTCCACGGTTGAGACACCGGTTCAAACGGCACTCTCAGGCCCGAGCGCGGGTGTAATGGGTGCCATTTATGTGGCGGAAAAAGCCGGATACAAAAATATTATTACATATGATATGGGTGGAACCAGCACGGATGTCTCCCTCGTAAATGACGGAATTGCAGAGTATACCACAAAACGGAAGGTGTGTGGCCTGCCGTCGGGAGTTCCCATGATCGATGTTCATGCCGTTGGAGCAGGCGGGGGGAGTATCGCCTATATCGATAATGCGGGAGCACTAAAAGTGGGGCCGGAAAGCGCGGGCGCGAATCCCGGACCGGCTGCATACGGACTGGGGAATGAACAGCCGGTTGTAACGGACGCGAATCTGGTTCTCGGCCGTATTAATCCGGAGTACGTGCTGGGAGGACGACTGAAGATAAATGCCGCGCTGTCTGAAGCGGCAGTGGAAGAAAAACTGGCAAAAGCAATGAAAATGACGCCGGAACAGGCCGCCCAGGGTGTTATCAGCGTTGTAAATTCCAATATGGCAAGAGCAATCCGGGTTATTACGGTTGAAAAGGGATATAATCCTTCGGATTTCATTTTGGCTGCTTATGGCGGAGCCGGTCCACTCCATGCCGTCGAGCTGGCACAGGAAATGGGAATTGGCACAGTACTAATCCCACCGGCTCCGGGTGCTCTCTGCGCTTTAGGCCTGCTGACCGCGGATATCAAGAAGAGTTATGTGAAAACGGCCTTATTGGCCTGGGAAGAGGCCACGCCGCAGAAAGTAAATGAGCTGGTGAAAGGTCTTATGGAACAGGGGAAGGAATGGCTTGCTTCGGAGCATGTGCAGGAAGAACGGCAGAAATTTCATAATATAGCGGAAATGCGGTACGTAGGGCAGAATTATGAACTTCAGATTGAAATTCCGGCGGCAGAGATTACAAAAGTTGATATAGAAAAGATGAAAAAAGACTTCTTCCTGGCTCATGAGATGAACTACGGATACTATAATCCGGAAGCTCCGGTACAGTTTGTTAATTTCAGGAGCGAGGCAATTGGGCTTGTGACAAAACCGGAACTTTCCGAGCTGGAATATGAGATGAGTGATCCCGGGACAGCGGTTATAAGCAGGAGAAATGTTTATTTTGAAAAGACGGGAACAATCGAGTGCCCGGTCTACGGCCGTGAAAAACTTGGAAAATGTGCAAGAGTGGAGGGACCGTGCATCATCGAGCAGATGGATTCTACAACGGTTATTCCTCCGGATACATGGTTCAAAGTAGATAAATATGGAAATCTAATTGTGAAAGTATTTGTATAGGAGGAGGCTGGGATATGAAAAAAATTGACGGCATTATTCTTGAGGTAATAGGAAATACATTTATGTCTATTGCCGAGGAAATGGGTGCGGTTCTGGTAAAGTCGGCATATTCTACAAACATCAAGGAGCGAAAAGACTGCTCCTGCGCATTGTTTGACGCATCGGGCAATACAATCGCACAGGCGGAACATATACCGATGCACCTTGGCTCCATGCTTGGTATGGTGGAGGAAATCAGAAAAAAATACAGGCCGGAAGAAATACGGCCGGGGGACATGTTTATTGCGAACGATCCCTATAACGGCGGAGGAACGCATTTGCCGGATATAGCGGTGGCGTCCCCTGTTTTTCATGAAAATGAGTTGGTAGCATTTGTGGCCAATATTGCACATCACAATGATGTGGGTGGACGCGTCCCCGGATCCAATGCCGCGGATTCGGATTCTATCTATGCGGAGGGCATCCGAATCCCGGTGATTAAAATATTTACGGAAGGAACGTTAAATAAGGATATCCTGGATATGATTCTTTTGAACTGCCGGGTCAACCATATCCGTCGGGGAGACTTAAATGCCCAGTTTGCCTGCAATAAAAAAGGCGTCCTAAGAGTGGAGGATGTATGCAGACGTTATGGCAATGGACTGATAAAGGATTGTATGGCAGAGCTGCTTAACTACTCGGAACGCAAAATCAGAATCGCTTTGAAAGAAATTCCGGATGGAAAATATGAATTTTCCGACTTTTTGGATTCAGATGGAGTCGGTAGCGGTCCAATCCCGCTCAATGTAAAAATCGAAGTGAGAGGAGAAGATATTTATCTTGATTTCACAAACAACCCAGATCAGGTAAAAGGAGCGATTAACCTTCCTGTTACGGCTCTCTATGCCTCGGTTTACTATGGAATTAAAAGCATTGTGGATCCGTCCCTGCCGGCAAACGGCGGATATTACCGCGCCATACATATCACCAGCCGTCCCGGCTGCATACTAGGGTGTACGGAACCGGCCGCCTGTGCCGGCCGCAGTGATACGGCACAGAGAGTAGCGGACATGGTATTCGGGGCGATGGCCCAAGTGGTGCCGGAAAAGGTAATAGCCGGAACAAACAGCGCCATTACCGGAATTTATTTTGGAGGAGTGAGTCCGAGCGATCATCAGTATTACGTCTATATGGAAACCTTTGGCGGAGGATCCGGGGCCAGATTCAATAAGGATGGGCTGAGTTGTGTACAGGTTCATATGTCAAATACCTCGAATCTTCCAATAGAAAGCATGGAAATCGAGTTTCCGTATATGGTTGAGCAGTATACTCTGGTTACGGATTCCGGTGGACCCGGACGGTTCAGAGGCGGTCTGTCCATGATGAAAGATATACGGGTCCTGGGGCACAGCAGTGAATTCTCAGTCAAGGCGGACAGGCAGAAGATGCCGCCATGGGGACTCTTCGGCGGAAAACCGGGACTCCCTGGGAAAATTATCCTTTATCCGGATACATCGGAGGAGCAGGTGATCGATTCCAAAAAATCGGGAACGCCGCTTAAGGAAAACGGAGTTTTAAGATGCCGCATGCCGGGGGCAGGAGGATATGGTAATCCAATGGAACGGGATAAGGAACTGATCCGTTATGATTTGGAGGAGGGATATATATCCAGGGAAAGCGCAGAGCGGGATTACGGTATGACAGAGGCGGAAATTAACGGTATAGCAATTATGGAGGAGGATAACAGAATATGAATATAAAACTGCCGGCAGATCACTTTTATCATTATATAGACGGGGAATTAGAAGAGGGGAATTCGAGAACGGAGCGGGTATGCTGTCCCGGAAATGAGGAATGGGTGGCCGATGTAAAACTGGCGGACGGCGGACAGGCCGCCAGGGCTCTGGAGGCGGCTGAGAGAGCCTTTCCAATGTGGTCGTCTCTTTCTCTGGAGGAGAGGGGGAGCTGGGTTAGCAGACTGCAGCAGGCCATTATGGATGAAAAAGAAAATTTGCTGACGCTCTTGCTGCTGGAATCGGGAAAGCTCAGAAGTCATGCACAGTTTGAGACGGACAGCCTGATTAATTATCTTGGATTCTTTATGGAGCAGGCAAAATGCAGCCAGGAGGAAATCCTGCGCGATATAAGCGGCGGCCATGGAATGTATATGACGGTAAGGGAACCTCTGGGAGTGGTGGTGGCCGCCCTTGCCTGGAATTTCCCAATGCATAATGTTGCGACAAAAATAGGGCCGATCCTGGCCTCCGGCTGTACGGCCGTAATAAAACCGGCGACAAAAACACCGCTGTCCACGATGTACTTGGGCTCAATATTAAAAAAAATAGGTTTCCCAAAAGGAGTGCTCAATTTTATTGCGGGGGATGCGGGGGAAATCGGAAAGGTGCTCTGCAAAAGCAAAATCCCGGCGATGATTACAATGATAGGTTCCACCCAGGGGGGACTGCACATGATCAAAGATTCGACGACTTCCGTAAAACGTTTTTCCATGGAGCTGGGAGGAAATGCCCCCGTCATTGTCACTGCCTCCGCTGACTTAAAGGCTGCGGCGGCACACACAATCGGAAATAAAATGAGATGTGCGGGACAGACATGCGTTTCTCCACAACGTGTCTATGTTCAGAGCAGGGTATACGACGCATTTTTAAAAGAGTGTATTGAAATGGCGGTGACTGCCAGATGCGGAATGATGGATGAGGATGCCAACACGGGAGCGTTAATCAGTGCTGACGCGGTGGAGCGTATGGAAGCCATTGTGGCCGATGCGCTGGCAATGGGTGCGCGGGTGGAATGCGGCGGAAGGAAGCCGGAGGAGAAGGAAAAAGGATATTATTATCTGCCCACAATTCTGACGGAAGTTACGGATGATATGGAAGTGATAAAAGAGGAAGTATTCGGCCCCATTGTGGCGATTATGCCGTATGAGAAGCAGGGCGAGGCGCTTAAGAGGGCCAATGACAGCCGCTATGGATTGACATCTTATATCTGGGCCCGGGATTATAACGAAATCGCGGCGCTTACAAGGGGACTGGAGGCCGGAATTGTCAATGTAAACGGGCCTGGAACAGGAGCGCCTTATCCTCATGGAGGGTGTAAAGACAGTGGAATCGGCAAAGACGGAAGCGTTTTTTCACTGGAGGAGTACTACTATGTTAAGGGCATCCGTATTGCTCTGAAGTAAGAGAGGGCGGTTTGATATGAGCGTGGAGATTAAAAATAAACATCAGCTGCTTACAGCAGGTGTGCCGGAATCCAGAAAAATTGTACTGGAAATAACGGAAGAAGTGCTGGAAAAACTTAACGCCTATGGCAGAATCCGTTCCGTTATGAGGGTGGAGGGAAGCAGTCTTAAAATTGGTGATAAATGCTGGGATCTTACCCAAAGGGAGCATATTTATCTGATTGGCGCGGGAAAAGCCTGTAATGCAATGGCAAAGGCGGTGGAAGAGATACTGGGGGATTTTTTGACAGATGGAATTGCCGTTGTCAAAATACAGGAACCGGAAGATGGATTCAAAAGGATCAGGGTGTATACGGGAGGGCATCCTATTCCGAACGAGGAGGGATACCGCGCCTGCATGGAGATACGGAAAATGATAGGACAGGCATCATCCGGTGATCTGTTTATCTGTGTGATGAGCGGAGGGAGTTCTGCACTGATGAGCTACCCGGTGGAGGGTATTACGCTGCAGGAGGAGATGGAGGCTACCGACGTACTTCTTAAATCAGGAGCGGGTATAAGGGAAATTAATGCGGTCAGGCGCCATATCTCCGGTATGAACGGCGGTAGAATGGCAGAGCTGATCCGGGACAGGGGGGCAGAGCTGATCGGATTTAATATCAGCGACTCGGTAGGCAACCCTCCGACAGGTGATATCTCCATACCATGGAAGCGTTTTTACGGGACGCCTATGGGACCGGATCAGACAACATTAAAGGATGCGTGCAGAATGATATGTGATTACAATCTCAGAGAGCGCCTCCCCCAATCGATTGTTGCCTATCTGGAAACACCGGGAGAAGGCAAGGAAACGCCAAAGGAGTTTCCGAAAAATACATATTATCAGATTAATACCCTGCCTGATTCCTGTGTCTATGCGATGGAAGCAGCAAAGAAACGAAAAGTTCCGGCTATTGTATTGACCACCTTTATCGAGGAGGAGGCAAAGGAGGCGGGGGCAATGATGGCCTCCGTTGCGAGGCAGATCCAGGAATACGGCCAGCCGGTTCCTCCGCCGTGCCTGGTATTTTCCGCCGGGGAGGCGGTCACGACGATAATGGATAACAGCAGAGTCAGAGGGCATGGAGGGCCGTCGCAGGAGATGGCCCTGGGATTTGCACTCAAAGCCTCTGCTGTTGAAGGCGCGTGTTTCCTTTCCATAGATAGTGAAGGAACGGATGGAAGTACCGATGCGGCGGGGGGGATTGCCGATTCTGAGAGCCTGAAGGCTCTGGCAGAAGCGGGAGTGGACGCTTACAGGACTCTCAGGGAACACTCTGGGTTTGAAGCTCTGACAAAGGCAGGGGGGATTGTATACACGGGAAACACAGGAACGAACGTATGCGATTTTAACGTGCTTTATGTACCCCCAAAACAATTTGTAGATGGAAAGAAGGAATAAAAGGTGAGGACTTCGATTGAAACGATTAGGGCAAGGCAGATCCTCGACTGCAAGGCAAGGCCGGTACTGGAGGTTGATGTAATTACCCAGGGAGGATGCATGGGAAGGGCGGCGGCCCCGACCGGAACCTCGGTGGGCATGTATGAGGCATTTATACTTCGTGATGGGGTTGAGAATGAATATGACGGGCTCAGCGTGCACGGCGCGGTGAGGATGGTGGAGGACATAATTGCCCCGGCGCTTCAGGGAATTGATGTCTGTGACCAGGAAAAAATTGACCGCCGGATGATCACGCTGGATGGGACGAAAGACAAACATAAATTGGGGGGTAACTCAATATACAGCGTCTCGGCAGCCTGCCTGAGGGCCGCTGCAGCCTGTGCCGGACAGCCGGTTTACCGGTATTTGGCCGGACATGCATTGAAAACAATTCCTCTTCCGACGTTCAATGTCGTAAATGGCGGGAATAACCGGGGAATCAGGCAGGCATTTAACGAATTTATCCTGGCGCCGTATAAGGCGGAATCGGTAGACGAGGCGGTTGCAATGGCAGTACAGGTTTACCGCCGCCTTGAAAAAGTGATTCCACGCTATTGCAAAAACGCAGAGCCATTTTTAGGCGGTTCATACGGATGGGCGGCTCCCTCAAAAGATCCGGAAACAGTCCTGAATCTGATACAGGAGGCGGTGGAACAGTGCGGATATACGGATCGCATGGCGTACTGCCTGGACTGCGCATCCAGTGAAATGTATGATAAAGAAAACGGGACATATGAGCTGAACGGAAGCAGGGTAACATCGGAGGAACTGATTCAGTATATGAAAATGTTAACAGAAAAAATACCGCTTCTTTTTGTGGAGGATCTTCTGGATGAAAATGACTGGGACGGATTTGAAAGGGCACACAAAACTTTGACAAGGACAAACCTGATTGGAGACGATTTTATTGTAACTAACAGAGAGAGGCTCGAGGAGGCCTGCAATAGAAAGGCTATCGACGGTTTTATTCTGAAACCGAACCAGGTGGGGACACTGACGGAGGCGATGGATACATACCGATTTGCGGAACAAAGAGGACTTTTGACAATTCCATCGGGCCGGTCAGGCGGCGTGGTCGGGGATATTGTAGCGGATCTGTCTCTTGGCCTGGAAACGTCCATTTCCAAAAATGGAGCGCCAAAATCGGGTGAGCGCCTGGATAAAATGAATTCTCTTTTGCGTGCGTCCAGCGAAAATCCAGGCAGCAGGCCGGCTGATTTATCCCGGTTAATCCGTTTTTAAAAGCAGGGGGGGCGGAGCATGAAGTTTGAACCGATACCATTTAAAATTCAAGGAGATATGGAGGACTGCCTGCCTCCGATGATTCGGGTTCGCCAGAACTTTCCCGGCAGGGGAATCCGGGATGTGAAAAGAGCGGTATTAGAGACATTAATGCGCCTTTCATTAGGCAATATAGAGGGGAAAAGAATTGCGATAACGGCAGGGAGCAGAAGAATCGCAAATCTTCCTCAAATTTTAAAAATATTGGGGGAATATCTCTATTCTCTGGGAGCCAGCCCGTTTATCGTACCGGCCATGGGCAGCCACGGGGAAGCGACAGCGGCCGGCCAGGCCGAAGTCCTGAAAAATCTAGAAATAACAAAAGAAAGTACCGGTATGGATATTATATCCGACATGGAGACGGTATGTTTGGGGATAACGCACAGTGGATGCCGTATCTATTGTGGAAAAACTGCGGCTGAGGCAGACGGAATCGTGGTTTGCGGCCGGATCAAGCCTCATACCAGTATCAATGGCATCGTAGAGAGCGGCCTGTGCAAAATGATGGTGGTCGGTCTCGGAAAACATAAGGGGGCGGCAGAGTTTCACAGCCAGGGGTATTCCAGCCTGGCAAAAATCCTGCCCGAGGGCGGCCGAATATTTCTAAGGAAAGCGCCGGTGCTGTTCGGGCTGGGCATTGTTGAAAATGCCTGTGATGAGACGATGATAATCGAGGCGATGATGCCCGGGCGGCTGTTGGAGCGGGAAGCGGCTCTTCTGCAACTGGCACGGCAGAATATGCCCCACTTTCTGGTGGACGAGATAGATGTGCTGATCGTGGATCAGTTAGGAAAAGACATCTCGGGAGGCGGCATGGATCCAAATATTACTGGACGCGCAATTACCCCTCTCCCTAGAACTCCATCCGTGCCGATCCATTGCATTGTGGCGCTTGACATAACCGGCCCATCCCACGGCAACGCCAATGGAATCGGAGCCGCCGATTTAACGACATGCCGGGTGGCGGAAAGTATAAACTTCAATGCTATGTATACCAATATACTGACGTCCGGTGCCTTTATGGCCGCAAAACTGCCGATTATTCTGAAAGATGACGAGACTGCAATACGTGCCGCGGCGTGCTGTACGCCGAAAAGAGGAAAAAAGTATGTAAAGATGGTTCATATCAGAGATACCCTCCATTTGTCAGAAATAGAGGTATCTGATAACTATCTGGAAGAGATAAAAAGGGAGAACAGAATCGAAGTATTGTCGGCACCGAAACAGTTGAGATTTGATGGGGAGGGGAGGATAGTGTCTGATTTAGTTAAGATGTGAGAACACCTCTGAAAGATGGCGGACGCAGGGATGAATTTTCAGACCCGGCAGTCCGCCATCTTTCAGAGGTGGGTTGTCTCTTTCGTTAAGTGTGAAGTCGGTTTTGTTGCGGTCATCACAGATAGTCCAGAAATATCTCTGAAATATACGCCAGTTCCGTATCAGGAATTTTGGTATTAAACAGCTTCTCAATGACTTCTATATTTTTCCGGACGGTGTTAAATAATTGCTCATGTCCGCGGATAAATTCTTTTGTCCTCTTATATGGCAGAGTCTCCCGCTTGATTGAGCGTTCTACCATGAAGGAGGCGTGCACAATAAAACGGACGGTGAGATTGTCGTTATCTCCGATTTTTAACCCGGTCTGTATATCGTTCAGGGTGTTGGACAGGAGGCTGTATAGTTTATCGGAGTCCAGGAAGGTCAGAGAGTCATGGATAATGTTTTTTACGATGGTGGAGATCTTATTCTCAGGAGTAAGGTTTCTGCCATTATTCAGGTTGGAGGAACAATAGCGGGCAAAATACTCAATTGAATTAAAGGGATCATCGGAAAAACTGACGGCCTGTGAGACAATTGCCCTGGTGAGCTGGTCAATATAGTAAACGTTATTATCCAGTTTGCGGAATATCTGGTTTACCAGCTCGGGAGCCAGGGGGCCGTCGCTGATCAGGATGACGCCTTTGGAATTATAATGGGAGGCAAGTTCGTCTACAATGGGCGAGTACTGAACATGTACACTTGTATCCGGAGCCGCATTTTCGCATGTGAAAAAAAGCGGTCTGTTTTCGGCAGGCAGCGAGGCGGCAAATTCCTCATAGACTTCCGTAATACGCTGCCAGCGGCATAAGATAAAGACCTGGATTTTTGTCTGTGTCTGCAGTGTCATTGCCATAGTGAGATAAAGACTGCACCACGTCTTCTCGTATTCGGGAAGTGTAAAATCAAACTCGCTTGAGATGATATCAGCAAATGCATTTGTGGCGGGAAAGACTGCTTCGTTTAAAGTGAGCTTCTCAGGAATGGAAAAAGACTCCGCTTCGTACGCCTTAGAAAGACATTGCTCTATTACGGTTGCCATGTGCGCATACAGCCCCAGATAAACTGCGGGAGGATTCTGTACGGGTAGAAATCGCGTAAAAGTGGCTGTAGGAAAGACACTCATTAAAATCTGGTATGTTTTTGAAGTTTTCATTACTTCACGCGCGGAACGGGAGGTATGCAGTGCATTTTCACACTGGTGCACTATATCAGTATCATTGGTACCGGAAGAGAATGGTTTTGCACTGTATTTCAAAAAGTCTCCATTCTTGTCAATTGGAAGTTTTTTTACCTGTTCAAAGGTAAAGTTATCCTGGGAAGGATAAAAATATACGGTAGAAAAATTTACCCGCTCGCCCGCCGTGTTCATGTTGGAAAGAATCACTGAGAGGTTTTCTGTCTGGCTGAAAATACGGCTGGAAATGTCGTCGAGTTGTATACGGACCGTATCGGAGGCTGGATAGGAATTTGCATAGGCATTTCTGCACACCAGTGCCACCTCACCACGCAGCGAAGCCAGATTACGCTCGTATTTACCGCATAGCAGGTTATTAAAACAGATTTTGCTAAGTTCGATGGGCTTTTTTATAAGGTCACACTGTTCTTGGAATGCCTTGAGAATCAGCATCATTTTTTCTTTCGTCGTTCTTTCCGACCACGAAGGCAGGTGGATGCTTTCGGCGGCATAGGCCAGCTCCAGCTTTAATTTCTCCTGCATATGGAGGGTGTCACAGATAACGATAAAGGCTGAAACACCGGATATATGCCCGCTTAAAATATGGTGGAGTGTATCGGAAAACAGGGAGTATCTGTTATCATCCAGCGTATCAGGGGAGCGGAAGACAAAAATACAGGGAGGCGCTTCACTATCGGCAGAAAAGCGGTCGGAAATATCCACATCGAATGTTTTTCTGAAATCCAGATAGAGAATTTGTTCCCTGGGCGTATTCTTAATCTGTATTTCGGCATCCAGAATTGCATGTAAAAAAGCTGTTTTACCGCTTCCAGGTTCACCGGACAGAATAAATCCATGGACGGGTGACGGATAAATAAGTATATTTTTAACGGTGGTTACCAGTCCGCATAAACTTTCATTGGTTCCGGTGCCAATTAAGGAATGAAAAGCAGTGACGGAGGAACGGATATCGTCGGGATGAGTGGAGAGAAGAGCGCCCTTAAGCTGCTCCGAGTTCTCAAAGGAGGAAGGCAGTTGTGAGATGGAAAAATAATCACAAAGGGTCTTTTTATCAAAATACAGGGTTGGACGTCCCTGCACCTTAACAAGGACACCATCCTGAAAGAGTTGGTTAAGGCTTCGGGAAATATTACTTCTGTCATATTTCATGTCAATACTGAGAGCTAACGCATAAGATTCTGCAGAGGCAAAATTTCTGGAAATAGAGGCCTGCAGAGTTTTTCTCTGTATGATTGTGATAAGCCTTGAATTAAGTGTATTTGCATAACTTGTTCCCATATGGCGCTCCTTCTTTTGAAAATAAGGATTTAATTGAGGAATGAGAACGCCGCCGGGACGGTCGGGGTTCGGGATGGTGAGAGGGAGGTTGTGAGTCTTCAGTCCCGGCTTGCAGGTTGTTGCGGGTGGGGAATCCGGGCAGAAAAAGTTCCTTCGGGAAACGCTTGCGCTCTTCGGAGTACATAACGGACACTAACCTCGTGAAAAACCTCGGTAAGTGCCGATGGACTCCAGGTTCCCTGCGGAATCTTTTTCTCCCTTCTTCCCCACAGGAAGGTTATGGCCCGGGACTGAAGACGCCGAGGTTTTCTCCATCCCGAATCCGGGCCTGCGGCCGCTGATCTGTTCTTATTCCTTCAAAGGGGGAGGAGGATCGTCGCAACCACTATGTTCCTCCGAATGCTTTAAAATATCTGCTATCCGGTCTCTGACTGGTTTGGTGAGATACCGTCAGACCGTAAAAGTATCGCAGCTTCGTAGTGGCCGCGACAGGGTCCTCCCCATTTAAGGTTAGAGACAATCAGCGTCCGGAGCGGACCATGTCCGGTGCCGCGAAAACCTCCGCCTGAGTCTTTTGTCCCCGGCGATAACCTGCCGGGGGAAGGAGGCGGAATCAATTGTGCAGGGGATATGGGAGTCCGCCGGTGCCTGGCGAGGTCTTTTCGAGCCTGGCACCGCTGCGCACTCCAAAAAGCGCGAGCGGTCCCCGTAACAATTCATTCCGGCCGGATTCCCCCCCCTCACGACAACCTCCAATAAGGGACAAAAGACTCAGCCAGCCCCCTCACCACACCGGACATGGTCCGTTCCGGACGCGTCCTCCTCACCTCAGTTAAATCCTCATTAGATCTTGTTATGTTTATGTATACCAGAAGAGGAATATAATGTCAATAGAGTGTAAGGACACACTATTGAAGGAAAATAATGGAAAATTGAACAAAGTATCAGAAACGACGGCGAACGATAAAAAAAGTGCAAATTTTATCAGGAACAGTACACACTGAAACATTTCACCGGGAAATTTAAAAATCTTAAAGTGTACATGGAAATAAAAAAGCGGCACACAAACCCGCAAATCAAACACTCTAAAAAAAAATCGAAATGTAAAATCGAAAAAAGACACTGTAAGATAACACACATGATAAAAGATTAAAAATCTGACAATTTTTGACTTATATTTCTTCTGTTGTTACAATAGTGCCATCGATGATTGGAACGTTCTAAATAGATTATTAAAAACGGGAAAGGATGGCTGAAGTGGAAGAGAGAAAAAGTAAACTGTTCGTCTGTACACATGGACGGTTTGGTGAAGAACTGATTCGGACGGCAGAAATGATTGTCGGGGAGATTAAGGACGTAACGCCGTTTTCGCTGCTTCCGGGGACGTCACCGGAAGAACTGAAAGAGGCGGTAAGAAACGAACTTGAGAAAAGCAGTGGCGAAAGTTTTCTGTGCCTGGTTGATTTACTTGGAGGGACGCCTTTTAATGTTATGGCTGAATTCCGTAAGGAATTTGACATCACGATTGTGACAGGATTAAACCTTCCGATGTTTTTGGAAGCATACGGAGAATTTAGCGGCCGGCCGGTGCGGGAAACGGCGGAATGTGCCAGAGAGGCTTTGAAAGACAGCGGACGTGTGATAAAAAGCATAAAAGCAGAGGAGGAAGACAATGGGTGTTGAATTAATCCGGGTTGATTTCAGAATGATTCATGGCCAGATAATGGTTAAGTGGTTAAAACAGACCGGCGCGAAAAAAATTGTTGGAGTAAATGATGGAGTTGCAACCGATCCTTTTCTGGGAGATATTTATAAAATGTCGGCACCGGTAGGTGTGGATATTGATATTATGACACGGGATCAGGCAGCAGAACATTTTAGCGGTGAAATCGGGGAAAAGGTGCTTGTACTGTTTAAATGTGTGGAGGATGCGGAGTACTGTTTTAAGAGAGGATTTCCGATGAAGTCATTGCAGATAGGCGGGCTTGGGGCAGGACCGGGACGGATTAATGTATATGGACCGATTACCCTGGATGCAAAAGATGCCGCCATGCTGAAGGGAATGAGTGACGCGGGAGTGGAAGTGGTATTTCAGCAGGTGCCGGATGAATCCAGTACTTCACTGGAAAAAATATTGAAGAAGTTTGATTTTGGTTTGAGATAGGAGGAGGAGAGTATGAATTTAATAATGGCCTTAACTGCCGGACTATGCTACTTTATTGGCTCGTGCCGGGTTGGTTCCGGTACATATCATTCACTTGGTTCGGGCTGTTTTATCGGACTAATCTGTGGTCTTGTATTTGGCGATGTTCCCAAAGGTCTTCTGATCGGAGCAAGTATCAATCTTGTTTATCTGGGAGTTGTTGCACCGGGAGGAAATATCCCGACAGATGAGATTCTGGCCAGCAGCATTGCGATTCCTCTGGCGCTCCAGGGCAATCTGGAGCCGGAAATGGCTGTTACACTGGCAATGCCGTTTGGAATGCTTGGGGTGTTCCTGGAACAGATCCGGAAAACCACAAATATTTACTGGGTACATAAAGCGGACCGCTATGCGGAAGAGGGTAACGACAGGGGAATCTATATGTGCGGAACCTGGTATCCTTTGGCACTGGCGTTTATACTGCGGTTTGTTCCTGTTTTTACACTTCAGTTTTTTGGAGCGGATGTTATCTACCGTCTTCTGGAAATTCTGCCGACGTGGCTTACAAGCGGATTGAATGTGGCGGGAGGCATGCTTCCGGCAATCGGTTTTGCGATTATTTTAAAGTGCATTGGCAACAAGCTGCTTCTTCCCTACTTTTTTATCGGATTTTTTGCTGTTAAATATCTGGGGATTAATACGATGGCAGCATCGATATTCGGAGGATGCCTGGCCCTCATCATCTATTTTAACTCTATGAAAAAGGAGGCGGCATAGGATGGAAAATAATTTAGAAAACGGAAAGAAAACTGAGATAACCAGACTCAGCAACAAAGAACTGTTCCGCACCTATATGAGGCTCTATATCACGAATGAGATGAGCAATTCATACGAGAGGCTGCAGTCATTAAACTTCTGTGTGACGGTAGCGCCGCATCTGAAAAAATGGTATGCGGATAATAAAGAAGAATATGTAAGCGCCCTTCAGAGGCATCTGCAGTTTTATAATACGGAGTCCACAATCGGTTCCATTATCTGCGGCGTGGTACTTTCGATGGAAGAGCGTAAGGCTCAGGGGGAGGACATCCCGGAAGAAGCAATTACCGGAATTAAAACCGGTCTGATGGGACCGATGGCCGGAGTAGGTGACTCCCTGATCCGTTCAACACTCAAATCCACTATCCTGGCGTTAGCCTGTTCCTTTGCCCTGGCAGGGAATGCCCTGGGAGGCATCCTGCCGCTGCTGTATCCGGTTATTATGATTATTGTGGGATATTACATGCTGAAAATCGGATATGAGGTAGGCCGAGAAGCAATTATGAACATCATGAAGACCGGAAAATTTGCCGCCATTATCCAGGCGACGGGAATTATGGGAATGTTCATGATGGGAGCTCTGTCCTCATCCTATGTGAAGCTGTCGACACCGCTTCAGTTCCAGATGGAGAACGCCGCCAATCCGATTATTGTCCAGCAGATTCTGGACGGAATTATACCGGGTATCCTGCCCCTCGGACTGGTGTTCCTGGTCTACGGTTACCTGTCGAAAGGCGGTCAGAAATACAGCAACATTGTATGGCTCATTCTTGCAGCCGCTTTAATCGGAAGTATTATTGGACTATTCGGGTAAATGATAAGGAGGATTTGACTCATGATTATACCAATGCACATACTTTTGGAGGATGCAAAGAAAAATGGATATGCGGTTGCAGCTCCCAATGTATTCAACAGAGAAACAATAGAAGCTGCATTTATGGCAGGAAAGGAACTTAAATCGCCTGTTGTCCTGGATGTTCATCCGGTGCACGGAATTTATGAATGCGCGGAAATCGTGAGGTTTTACGAAAAGAGATATCCGGAGGTGGCGGCGGCTCTCAATCTGGATCATGGCAGCGGGTACAAGGTGGTGGTTAATGCAATTCATGCCGGATTCTCTTCTGTCATGATTGACCGTTCTACCTGCCCTTACAGGCAGAATGTGGACGAGGTGAAGGAGATTGCCAAAATTGCCCATGCAGTAGGGATTTCCGTAGAGGCTGAACTGGGACATGTCGGTCAGGGCAATGAATATGAGGAAACCAGGGATTCGGGCCTTACGAGGCTGGAAGAAGCGCTTCCCTTTATAGAAGAGACGGATGCGGATTGTCTGGCCGTTGCGGTAGGAACTTCCCATGGCGTTTATAAAGGAGAACCGAAGATTGACTTTGAACTCCTTAAAGTACTGGCGGAACAAATCCCGGTTCCCCTGGTGCTCCATGGCGGTTCCGGTACAGGAGATGAGAATCTTCAGAAATCAATCCGGCACGGAATATCAAAAATTAATCTGAACACAGATTTAAATGAGGGCGGAATTGCCGCCATTAAGGAGGCGTGTGACAAGGGCTTTACAAGGATTCTCAAAGGGAAAAACGATGATGAGATGAAAGCGGCCCGCATGAATCTTCAGATGGTGTTTGCGGAAGGTGCAAAAGGGTGGAAGGAAAAACTGGAATATTACATGAAGCTGTTCGGCAGTGTGAACCGCATCTAATTGCCGGAAACTGGAAAAAGCCGGTTTTGCAAAACAGGGAGGAGAAAGTTATGGATTTTACAAAAACAGCCGTCCTCCGGGGAAAAGAGCAGGTTACCCTGGAACAGAGGAGGCTGCCGGAACTGGACGAAAATTCCGTTCTGGTAAAAATACATGCATGCAATATCTGTACGTCGGAATATGGCGTATATAACGGCAGCCGGACATCACGTCCGATTCCTTTGGTCTTCGGCCATGAGTGGTCGGGGGAGGTACTTAAGGCAGGCACTCATGTTATGGGATTTAAAGAAGGCGATATGGTCGCCTGCGGCTACGAGTTTGATCCTTACAGCCCGGAGTCATTAGAGGGAAGGACCAGTGAATGCCGCCATATTAAAACGGCAAATGATTTAAACGACGACGGGTATTACGGGAACGCCGGATGCGCGGAATATGCGGTTAAATCACAGGTCGGTCTCTATAAAATCGATCAATCGGTGGATCCGGCTGTCGGCGGGCTGTTAGAACCAGTTGCTTCCGTCGTATATGGACTCAGAAAGCTCCATGTTGAAAAAAATGAGACAATTGTGGTAATCGGTGCGGGGACAATGGGAATTATTAATGCCGTTACAGCCAGAGAATACGGATGCCGTGTCATTATAAGTGAGCTTCTCGACAAAAAGCTGGAGACGGCCAGGGCATACGGGTTTGAAGTGATCGATGCAAAAGAGATGGATCCGGTTAAAGAGGTTATGCGCCTGACGGACAACAGAGGAGCGGACGCCGTTGTAGTTGCAGTGGGAGCGCAGGCTGCCACGGATCAGGCGTTTGAAATGCTGAAACCGAAAAGAGGACGGGTACTGCTGTTTGCCGCAGCATATCCCAGCCCCCAAATAAACCTCGATGTAAATACAATTCACTACAGGAAACTTGATATTATCGGAACCTTCGGCGCGGATCACTGTGACTTTACGGAAGCGGCGAGACTGATTAATAAGGGCGTGGATTACAGCCGGGTAATCGAGTGCTGTTATAAATTGGATCAGATAGACGAGGCCTTTCAAGCGGCCTGTGCAATGGGAGCATACCGTGTATGTGTGAAAATGGATTAGATGTACCAGCCGGTAAAAAGATACTGGTTGCAGGAGCCGGAAACATAGGTCTCGGCGTGGTGGGCCGGCTGTTTGGCGAGGCCGGCTGGCATGTTACATTCTACCGAAAAAATCAGGATAGGCTGAGAAAACTCCGGGACATGGGATATTATGTGGTGACACAGAAAGACCCATCAAGGGAATTGTATACATATATTCATGGTTTTGAATGCGTTTTTGAGAGTGATTTGGCGGAAAAAATAGCGGAGACGGACGTTGTCGCCTGCTGTGTTTATGAAGATGCTTTTCCGGATATCTGCAGTATAATCGCGGAAGCGCTTAAACTGAAAGCAGGGTCCGGACGTAACAATGAGCTGGATATTCTTCTGTGTGTCAACCAGTTGAACGCCGCCCGGCAGTTTCATCGGTATATTGATCAAGAGGTGGAGGGAAATCCGGGAGCGGAACGGCTGCTTGATACGGCAACGGGAATCAGCCGTGTGCTGGTTCTCTCAGCCGCCATGCCGGACGGGACGGCCGGGAAGAGGCTGCCATGTGAAGTGATATGCGTCTCCGGGGACGGCAGTCTTGAAATTGAAAGAGACACCTTTCTGGGGCCGCAGAACACCATGAAGGGAATCACTTTTACAGACAGTGTCGGAGAGAAACTGGTGCGAAAAGTCTATCTTGGAAACATGAGGCATACAATGGCTGCCTGCATGGGAGCATTGAAAGGATATCAAACGATTGATGAATGCCATCAGGATCCAGAAATCAGGAGGAGCATTATCACTGCATTTAAGGAAGCGGAAAAAGGCTATTTTAAAGAATACGGCATAGAAAAATCAGAACAGGAGGAGTATCAGAACTGGAAAAAGCGGCTGGATGAGAAGATGGATATCAGGACCGGAGATCAGATTAGACGGATTGTATCAAACCCGGTTAAAAAGCTTGGCAGGGAGGAACGTTTTACGGGCCCGGCACTCCTCTGTGTGAAACATGGCATAAAGCCGGAATACCTGGCATTGGGAATCGCATCCTGCCTGGGGCTTCCTGAAGACTATGATAGCGAAAGCGGGATAATTCAAAGTCGTATTGGTGAACTCGGAATTGAAAGGGCGGTAAGGGAATTCTGCGGCCTCCGCCAATCCGAAAGAGAAGAGGCGTATTTGACGGAAGAGATTGTAAGACAGTATAAAAAATTAGAAGTTAAGACCCGGAAGGAGGAATGGCAGAATGAGGCAGTTCAGCTATAAGGTAAACGACAAACTTGGAATTCATGCCCGTCCGGCCAATGCCCTGGCAAAAATGGCAAAAAAATATGAATGCCGCATAGAACTGAAAAAGGGAAATGAGGGCGTTGATATGAAAAAAATGATGGCAATGATGAAACTGAATATTCACTGTGGTGAGGCGGTACAGGTGGTATTGGAAGGAGCCGATGAAGATAAGGCCTATTCGGAAGTCAGTGAATATTTCCAAAATAACATTTAGTGAGTGATTGCATATGGAAATCAGAACCGGAAAAGCAGTATTAAATAAAAGTGCCATAGGAAAAATCTGGCTGTACAGGAAAAAAGGGCCTGATATCGAAAAACAGTGCATCGGTGATACCGCACTGGAATTGGCGCGGTTTGAGAAAGCACAAAAAAAGGCTGCTGATTATTTGTACAGCCTGCATGAAAAGGCGTTAAAAGAAATTGGAGAGGAAGAGGCCGCTATTTTTGAGGCCCATCTCATGATGATGGAAGATGATGATTTTGCCGGAGAGATAAAGAAATTAATCACTGCTGAAGGTGTAAATGCGGAATATGCGGTATCTCATGTTTCCAGTCTGCTGCAGCGCGAATTTGAAGAAATGGAAGGGGATTATATGAGGGCAAGAGCCCTTGATATACGCGACATATCGGAGCGTCTTATATTGGCGTTAGGTGACGGAGAGTGGGAAATAGAATTTCCGGAAGATCAGAGAATTGTAATTTCGGAAGATCTTTCCCCGAGTGAAACACTTCGGATGGATAAGAATAAAATCCTGGGCTTTATTATAAAAAATGGTTCTCTGAATTCCCATACGGCAATACTCGCAAGGACGATGGGGGTTCCGGCCCTGATGGGAGTGGAGATCTCAGAGGATTGGAATGGACGTCTGGCGGCGATCGACGGTGAGAAAGGACTTGTCTGCATTGATCCGGAGCCAGAACAGGCGGCCGCAATACGGCGGCAGATCAGCCGTGAAGAGGAAGAAAAAATCCTTCTGAAAGAGTACAGGGGAAAAGAAACCGTCACACAGGATGGAAAAAAGATAAGGTTGTACACCAACATTGCCGGAGAAGGAGATATGGATTCAGCCTGCAAAAGTGATGCAGAGGGAATTGGACTTTTCCGCAGCGAATTCCTCTATTTGCAAAACAGTGATTATCCGACGGAGGAAGAACAGTTCCTTTCCTATAAGAATGTACTGGAAAGAATGGGAAATCGGGAAGTAATTATCAGGACGATGGACATAGGGGCCGATAAAAAGATTTCTTATTTCGGACTGCCCGAGGAAGAAAATCCGGCGCTGGGCTTTCGTGGTATACGAATCTGCCTGGAGCGCCGGGAGATTTTTAAAACGCAGGTGAGGGCTTTGTTACGGGCCGCGCCGTACGGCTCACTTTTGGTAATGTACCCGATGATTACCTCGGTGAGGGAGGTCCGTGAAATCAGGGGGATCGTGGAGGAAGTAAAAAAAGAGCTTTCACAGCAAAACCAAAGCTACGGTAAAATAAAGCAGGGGATTATGATAGAAACACCTGCCGCCGTAATGATAAGCGATGAACTGGCCCGGGAGGTTGATTTTTTCAGTATTGGTACCAATGATTTGACGCAGTATACGCTTGCCGTTGATCGGCAGAACGATAAACTCGACCGGTTTTATGATCCCTATCACCCCGCAGTATTTAAAATGATTAAAATTGTGTGTGAAAATGCACATAAAAACGGGATATGGGCGGGACTCTGCGGAGAACTGGCCGCCGATCCTGCGGCAACAGAGCAGTTGATAGCTGCGGGAATTGACGAGCTTTCGGTTGCGCCGTCTGCGGTGCTGGCGCTCAGAAAAAAAATCGCTTCCATTTCTTTGGCGTAAAGAGACACCTTCTAATAAGGACGGAGGAGGAAATTTCAACCACCTAATAATACTCGACTTATGTTTCATAATGTGGTAAAGTTATATAGTGCGACTTGATACCGAATGAATGATTGGAATGTTTAGTTATGGGACAGTATATTGTATTAGACTTGGAATGGAATCAGAGTCCTCTTGGAAAAGACGGCTCGATGGACCGGCTGCCGTTTGAGATTATAGAGATAGGCGCGGTCAAGCTGAATACGAGCCTGCAGATCATATCGGAATTTCACCGCCTGATCCGCCCCCGGGTATATCGGCAGATGCACTTTAAGATATCCGAAGTAACCCATATGTCCATGGAAGAACTAAACATGGAGGGCGAAGAGTTCGGAAAAGCCATGGAAGAATTTCTGGCCTGGTGCGGAGATGATTATAAATTCTGTACATGGGGTACCATGGATCTGACGGAGCTTCAGAGAAATATGGTGTACCACGGGCTGGACATACCGTTTAAGATGCCGCTGCTTTATTACGACCTTCAGAAGATCTACGGTCTTATCAAGGGGGATAAACGCAAGGATTCCCTGGACACGGTTGTGGAGGAGCTGGGGATTGCGGAGGACAGGCCGTTTCACAGGGCGCTGGACGATGCGTACTATACGGGCCGTATTATGGCGGAGATGGATTTTTACAGCATGGTGGAATACGTTTCCGTGGATTATTACAGACTGCCGGAGACGGAAGAGGAAGAGATTTATCTGGAATTTCCGGGATACGCAAAGTTTGTATCCAGGACTTACGATACAAAAGAGAAGGTGTTGGAAGAGCGAAGGGTAACGGACATGGTCTGTTATAAATGCCACCGCACCCTCAGGAAAAAAATAAGGTGGTTTTCTTCAAACCAGAAGTTCTATTTCTGCCTTTCCTATTGTCCGGAACACGGCTACATGAAGGGGAAAATCCGCATGAAGAAGTCGGAGGACGGCAGCGTCTATGCAGTAAAGACGACAAAGCTGACCGGCGAAGAAGGGGCGGCCCTTATCATGAAGAAAAAGGAAGAGGCAAAGAAGAAACGTACGGAGAGAAATAAAGCCAAACGTGCGTGTAAACACGATTCGGAAGATGAATGGCAGCAATGATGCCGGTTTAGATGAAAAAGAGAAATAGGCAGGCGGGAATATATCTGGACGATATACTCCCGCCTTTCCATATTTCCCTTGCCATGACCGTCAACACCGGATAAAATAAAAACAGATGATAAAGTGCGTGAAAGGGCAGAGGAAATGACGAGAAAGATTACGATGGCGGACATAGCCGAGATGGCGGGCGTGACAAAAAGCACGGTGTCCCGGTATTTTAACGGCGGCTATGTCAAGCAGGAGACCAGGGAGAGGATCCAGGAGATAATTAAAGAATATAATTATGAGCCCAATACGTTTGCCAGATTGAACGCCAGGGAAAGCAATGTGATTGGCGTGGTGGTTCCCACTCTGAATTCCAAGGTGACGAGCCGTGTTATCACAAGTATTGACCGTTATCTGAGAAACCAGGGATACGAGACGTTAATTAAGAACTCGGATCATGACAGTGAACTGGAGCTTAAGAATATCCAGCGGCTGATCAGCCTGAATGTGGACGGCATCCTGTTCAGCGCAATTACCCTTACGAAAGCACACAGGAAACTGCTTGCAAACTGCGGGATTCCTGTTGTAGTCCTCGCTCAGGACTGGGAAGAGGGAATTGCCGTTGTGGACGACGACTACAGTGCAGGCCGCCGGATGGGGGAATACATCGGGAAAATTCATCCGCAGCGGGTGGCTTATATTGGCGTTGGTGAATCGGATGCGGCCGTGGGGATTCAGAGAAAGAAAGGGGTGCTCGACGGACTTGAGTCCTGCGGCGTGCCCGAACCGCTGGTCGTAACGGGAGATTACAGCTATGAGAGCGGTCAGGAGTCAATGAAAGAAATTCTGAAGTCCGGCCCTGTGGACGCGGTTATCTGCGCGACGGACCGGCTGGCTTACGGCGCATACCGCATTCTGCATCAGGCGGGCCTGCGGATTCCTGAGGACGTGTCGGTGGCCGGGTTTGGCGGCTATGATGAGAGCGAGCTTTTGAGTCCGGAACTGACGACGCTCAAGTTCGATTCCTATGCCATGGGATATCTGGGCGCGGAGACGCTTTTAAAAATCATAAAAAGGGAACCGGTTCCAAAGAAACAGGTTGTAGGATATGAATTTATCTGTGGAAACAGTGTGAGAGTGGATGGAATATAAGGGGCTACGGCCGGAGGACAGACAGTCCAAGATGTTTCGGACGAGTCTCCCTTGCCGGCCGGAGGACGCTTGCAGGGAAATCAGCGCCGGGAAAAGTCCGGTTCCGTGTGAAGCCGGATGATAAAAAAGGGATGATAAAAAGTATTCTGAGGAGAAAACACTTAGAATACTTTTTTGATTGGCTGCTTTCACGATTAGAATTGTGTAAACTGCACAAAAATAAGAGGGAAAATTCTACATCCAAACATGGAATCGGTTCCACAAACCATATTGACTTTCGGGAAGGAATGATTTAATATTTATATATGGAACCGATACCACAAATAGATGCAGAGAAGGGGTTATAGCTATGAATTATGAGAAGATTGCCAGTGAAGTAATCCGTTATGTAGGCGGAAAGGGGAATATCAAATCGGTGGCGCATTGTGCGACCAGGCTGCGTTTTCAGCTGAGGAATAACGAACTGAGGGATGAGGATGCCCTGGGCGGCGTCGAGGGTGTCAAAGGTGTTTTTCTGACTCAGTCGCAGTTCCAGATTATTTTCGGCTCGGGAACCGTTAATCTGGTGTGCCAGGAAGTCCAGAGACAGTTGGGAACCGCGAATGAGACCGGGGATGAGGCGGAAGAGAGGACGGAGAAGAAGGGGAATCCGCTCCAGCGTTTTGTAAAGATGCTCAGCGATATTTTTGTTCCGATTATTCCTGCCATTGTGGCCGGAGGTCTTTTAATGGGACTTAATAACCTGCTGACCTCCGGGCTGTTTCACGGACAGTCGGTGATTGAGATGTACCCGCAGTGGCAGGGACTGGCAACGGCGATTAATACATTTGCCAGCGCACCGTTTACCTTTCTGCCCGTTCTGATAGGATTCAGTGCGACGAAGAAATTCGGCGGCAATCCGTTTCTGGGAGCGGCCATGGGGATGATCATGGTTCATCCGGATTTGATGAACGCCTATCAGATCGGAGTGGGAACTGCGCCGGTCTGGAACATATTCGGTCTGGACATTGCGGCTATCGGCTATCAGGGAACCGTGCTTCCAGTACTGGCGGTATCATGGATTCTTGCCAATCTGGAAAAACGGCTGCACAGAGTTACACCGTCCTGGCTGGATAACCTGACGACGCCGCTGCTGTCTATACTTGTTACATCATTTTTAACTTTTATCTTTGTGGGGCCGCTGCTCCGCGAGGCAGGAAACTTTCTGGCAGCAGGCATCACATGGCTTTATAATACACTGGGACCGGTCGGCGGCGCTCTGTTCGGCCTTGCCTATGCGCCAATCACATTGACCGGAATGCACCACAGTTTTATCGCGATTGAAACACAGTTGATTGCAGACAGTGTCCATACGGGCGGAAGTTTTATTTTCTCGACGGCAAGTATGAACAATGTGGCTCAGGGCGCCGCCGTGCTGGCTGTTCTGATGCTGACAAAGAACGAAAGAATGAAATCCATCTGTTCCGCGTCCGGTATATCCGCACTTTTGGGAATTACGGAACCGGCCATGTTCGGTGTGACTCTTAAGCTGAAATATCCATTTTACGCGGCAATAGCCGGATCGGCAGTGGGCAGCGCCTATCTGGCCTGGACGAAGACACTGGCACAGGCTCTTGGGGCCGCCGGTCTTCCGGGATTCATTTCCATGAAACCGGATCACTATCTGAATTTTGCAATAGGGCTGATTTTATCCATGAGCGTTTCCTTCCTACTGACCGTGTTTTTCTGGAAAAAGTATGGCCTGGGGCAGGCAGAGGCCGCCGGGGAGAATGGCGGACAGAAGAAAGCTGTGAGTGAGGCGGATGTGGCAGAGAGCATGGGTGGAGAAGATGCAAAGGAAGAAGCAGCCGAATGGGAACCGTCGACAGACAGGCAGGAAGAAGAGAGAACAGAAAAAGTCCTGGAACTTTATGCGCCTGTAAAGGGAGCTGTCCTCCCGGTAACTGGTTCCGACGATCCGATGTTTGCGTCAAAAGCGCTGGGAGACGGCGTTGCGGTTAATCCGGCCGACGGAACGGTATATGCTCCGTGCGACGGAACAATCAGTCTGCTGTTTCCAACAAAGCATGCGGTTGGCATTACTTCCGATGCTGGAATCGACGTGCTGATTCACGTGGGAATTGATACGGTTCAGATGAATGGGGAAGGTTTTGAGGCTTTTATCGAACAGGGAGCAAAGGTTAAAAGAGGCGACCGCCTGTTGTCGTTTGACCTTGCCCTGCTGAGAGAAAAGGGCGTCAATCCGCAGACTATGATGATTCTGCCGGAAGCTGGCGGAATCGAACTGGAAATCATGGAGTTTGATGCGGCGGAGCCGGAAAACCGGGTTGCTGTAATCAGTAAAAAGTCAGAGGTTTAAAATGGAAAAATATCAGAAAGTATTCAGGTCAGACTACGAGCAGTGGTATAGAGACAACAGGAATTACAGGGAAAAGGTAAAAAATGCTCCGGGGCGGCTTAAATACCATCTGATGCCGGAAACGGGCTGGCTGAATGACCCGAACGGCCTCTGTGAGAAAGATGGTACTTATCATATTTATTATCAGTATACGCCGTTCGAACCGACAGGGGAGATAAAGCTCTGGGGACATTACACTACAAAAGACTTTATCCATTATGAGGACAGGGGACCCTTTCTGTTTCCCGATCACGACTATGATGCCCACGGCGTTTACTCGGGTTCCGCTTTTGTTGAGAATGGAGTGATTCATTACTTTTATACAGGAAATATCAAACTGTTTGACCGGGAGGATTACGATTATATCACTGCCGGCCGTGGAAGCAATACGCTCCATTTCACCAGCAGGGACGGTGATGCGGCGGGAGCGAAGGAGCTTATTTTTACAAACCTGGATTATCCGCAGGATGTAAGCTGCCATGTGAGAGATCCTAAGGTATTTAAGAAAGATGGCGCTTACTATATGGTTCTCGGAGCCAGGGACAGGGAGAACCGCGGACTGGTCCTCCTGTACCGCTCGGACGACCTGAAAAACTGGAAATATAGTTGCCGTATCACTACAAAAGAGCCGTTCGGATATATGTGGGAATGCCCGGATTTGTTTGAACTGGACGGACAGCTGTGCATGCTCAGCTGTCCACAGGGAGTCAGGCCCCGGGGGATTGACTATCGGAATGTGCATCAGTGCACAGTGATGCCTCTCAGCTGCGATTTTGGGCGTAACAGCTGTGAAATCGAGGAAGAAAAAATTCGGATGGTGGACCGGGGCTTTGATTTTTACGCACCCCAGACCTTCTGTGACGAAAAAGGGCGCAGGATTCTGATTGGATGGATGGGAATCCCGGATGCCGAATATGGAAATCCGACGGTGGAAGACGGGTGGCAGCATGCCCTGACTCTGCCGAGGGAGCTTCATATGAAAGATGGAAGGCTGATACAGACGCCGATTGAGGAACTTAACATGCTTCGCGGTGAGGAACACTGTTATGGGAGCAGGGAAGCGCTGAATGAAGCGGATGAAGATCAGCTGGTGTTTGAGGCGGAGATCTGCTTTCATTCCTGCGATGATATTGTGATAGAGCTGAGAAAAGGAACAAAACTCACCTACAGCCGCACGGACGGGCTGCTGACACTTTCTCTGAAAGAGGGCGGATATGGCCGAACGGAAAGAAGCGCGAGAATAAAGACGCTTGGTAATCTGCGGATTTATTCCGACACGACTTCCCTGGAGATATTTGTCAATGGCGGAGAAGAGGTATTCACGACAAGAGTATATGGGAAAAGGGGAGGTTTCCGGATCGATGGCGGATGCAGTGTAAAGGTCAGGTTGTACCGTCTGAATTCTTTTATCATCGACAGAGAGCCGGGACGGCCGGAGGCGGAGAAGCGGAAAGGGCTCTGCGCCATAGGCGAAGCGCTGATCGATTTTATTCCCGAGTGCAGAGGACAGCGGTTGAAAGATGTGGCGGCCTTCAAACGGGCGGCCGGAGGGGCGCCGGCCAATGTGGCTGGGGCGGTCAGCCGTCTGGGACTTCCGGCCAGACTCCTGACAAAGACAGGAAATGACGCTTTTGGAGACTATCTGATTGAAAGTTTTGCTGCAGCCGGGATAGACACAAGCTTTATAAAGAGAGACAGTACCAAAGAGACACCTCTGGCATTCGTCTCCCTGGCGGAAGACGGGAACCGTGATTTCCAGTTTTACCGAAAAAACAGCGCGGATTTATTTTACTCTCCGGAGGATGTGACGCCGGAGGTCCTGGATGGCTGTGGGATCCTGCATTTTGGCAGTGTGGATCTGGTGGAGTCCCCAATGAAGGAGGCTCACCGGAAATTGATCCGTATGGCGGCTGAAAAGGGGATTATGATTTCATTTGATCCAAACCTGCGCCCGTCGCTTTGGAATGATGATGTGAAAATGAAAGAAACCGTACTGGAATTTCTGCCTCAGGCGGATATAGTCAAGATTTCGGAGGAAGAACTGGAATTTATTACGGGCAAAACGGAAATCAGGGAAGCGCTGCCGAAACTTCTCCAGGGGAAAACCAGGTGTGTCCTCTATACGCGCGGCAGCGACGGAGCAGCCGCGTACACGAAGGAATGGTCTGTTTCACGTCCCGGACTCAGGGTTGAGGCAAGAGATACGACAGGAGCCGGTGACTCCTTTACCGGTGCATTCCTCTCACGGCTTCTGTCTTACGGCATTACCGATATAACGGAAATTCCCGCCGGACAAATGGAAGACTTCCTGGACTTTGCAAATGCCTATGCGGCCCGTACAACGACAGCAGAGGGCGGACTTACGGCGATGGCGTCGAAGCAGGAGTTTGATGAGTGGATGGGACGGATTAAATTATCGGGTAAATGATCCATATTAATAGGTTTGAGGGTAAGGGATGGAAATTGAAACATTGGAATTATAGGATTTAAATTAAAAGATGGTATGAAGAAAGGAGGGTATCTCCCCGGCCGGTATATGGCCTGAGAGATACCCTCCTTTTTGAAAAAGGATTTTGATTTTTTAGTAATTCTATTTCAGCACGCCAATCTCTTTATAATATTTTGCAGCGCCGTCATGGAGCGGCAGGTCTGCAATATCCGTGATGGCATCCTCTGCCTTTAAGCCGGTCATGGAGCTGTTGCTTTCAGCCAGCTTGTCTACGTTCTCCCAGAAAGTTTTTGTCAGATCGTAAACCGTATCTTCGTCCAGATCGGCCGTTGTAAACATAACCATCTTGATGGCTGTTGTCTGGATATCGGAATCCTGGCCGGAGTAGGTGCCTGCCGGAATAGTAAATTTGGCATACCAGGGGTACTGATCCTGAAGAGCCGCAATCACATCATCGTTGATATTTAACACTTTTGCATCGGCGGTGGAGGTAGCCTCTGTTACGGCTGAGTTGCCGAGAGCCGCCATGATCCAGGCGCCGTCAAGCTGTTTATTTCTCATCATGTCTACTGCTTCGGTGAAGCCGATATTCTCGATTTTGATGTCATCCGGGTAGGTGAGTCCGGCTGCTGTGAAATGGTTTCTGGATTCTCCCTCTGTAGAGCTTCCCACAGCGCCGCTGGCAAAATGTTTGCCTTTTACATCGGTCAGGCTGTTGATGCCGGAGGCTTCGGTCACTACGACCTGGTTTGGATTGTAGTAAAGACCTGCGATCACGCGGAAGTTTTCGTTCTTGCGGCCGTCAAATGTTCCGGTTCCTGTATAGGATTCGTAGCAGTTGCTGCTGATGGCGATACTCACCTGAGCCTCTCCGTCCGCCAGCAGATTCAGGTTCTCAACACCGCCGCCGGATGCCTGGGAGCTTGCTTTCACATAATCAAGCTGTGTACTCCAGAGATTTGTAATTGCAGCACCAAGCGGGTACAGGGCGCCTGTGGTAGCAGCTGTCGGAAAATTGATCGTTACGGTATCTTTTTTGTCGCCAGTGGCTTTTTCGTTGCCTGCCGCTGCGCTCTCGCCGGATTTTGCCTCCTCCGTCTTTGCAGGTTCCTCTTTACTGCTGCTGGAAGAACCGCAGCCGGTAAGCATGGCTGCGCCCATGGCAAAGCATAAACCCATGGCTAATACTTTTTTCATTGATTTTTTCATCTCGTTTTCCCTCTCTTTTTAACATTTTTCCTTGCATAATATATTAATTGGTTTATTAATATCTGAATTGGATGCGGTGAAAAACCAGGCACCGCACAAAATGAGGCTGAATACTGGAACAGGCTGAACACAAACCAGGCGAAGGTCAGCAGGCTGTTGCATCCGGATCCATTTTATGTTTTTTCACGGCCGTATACTGGAACAGGAGCACGGCTGCAAAAAGAACGACTCCCACCACATCGGTAATCATTCCGACATCGATGCCGCAGAATGCAACAACGAGAAGAATGGCACGTTCCGGCAGGCTGCAGATCCTCAGGAGCATTCCCTGGAGCGCTGCGGCCAGGGCAATAACGCCGATGGTTGCCGTAGCGGCCGCCACGGCAGTGGCTGTCAATGAGGCGTCCGTCACACCGATCAGCAGGATCGGGTTTCCCAGGAAGAAGAACGGAAGGATAAATCCGGTCAGTCCCAGCTTCACCGCAATCAGCGAGGTCTTTGTCTGATTGGAGTCGGCAATACCTGCCGCCACATAGGAGCTCATGGCTACCGGGGGTGTAATATTGGACAGGCAGGCGTAAATCAGACAGAACATGTGGGCGGCAACCGGATTTGCACCAATCTCGATTAGAACCGGAATTGCCACGGCCACCACGATAACGTATGCCGCTACTCCGGGAACACCCATTCCAAGGATAATGCTCATAATCATAACCATAAAACCGCCCAGATAGAGCTGGTTTTCGCCTACTACACGCAGAATCAGATAGCCGATCGTCAGACCCAGCCCGGTCAGGGAAACGGTTCCGATAATCACACCGATCACAACGCAGGAAACGCCCACGCTGACTGCGCCTTTCGAGCCTTCCACTGTGGCATCTATGATATCACGGAAACTCATTCTGGTATCTTTTCTGAGCCAGGAGGCCAGTACTGTGGAAAAGGTGGCAAATACAGCAGCATAGAGTGGTGTATAACCCGCGACGATCATACCAATTAAAACAACCAGCGGGATAACCAGGTGGCCCTGCTTTTTAATTACCTCCATGGCGTTCGGAATATTTTCCGGGGCCAGGCCCTTGAGCCCCAGCTTTCTGGCCTCAAAATGTACGGAGAAGAGCAGGGATAAATAGTAAAGGAATGCGGGTATGCACGCCGCAATCATAACCTTGCTGTAGCTGATGCTTAAAAATTCCGCCATGACGAATCCGACCGCGCCCATAATCGGCGGGGCGAACTGTCCACCGGTGGATGCCACGGCCTCGACTGCGGCGGCAAACTCTTTCTTGTAACCGGTCTTTTTCATCAGAGGGATCGTGATCGTTCCGGTGGTTGCCACGTTGGCAATGGCGCTTCCGTTGATCATGCCCAACAGGGCGCTGGCCAGAACCGCTACCTTGGCAGGTCCGCCCGGACTTCTTCCCACCAGCGTCAACGCCAGGTCGTTGATAAACTGGCTGAATCCGCTGTATTTCAAAAATGCCCCGAACAGTACAAAAAGGAAAATATAGGTAGCGCTGACGCCGATGCCGACGCCGAAGATTCCCTGGCTGCCCCAGACCATGTGGCTGAGAACACGCTTCAAAGAGAATCCCGTATGGCCCAATTCTCCGGGAATATAGGCCCCGAAAAAGTTATAGGCCAGGAAGATAAGTCCCAGTACCGCCAGGCTGGGGCAGGCCCTTCTGGCGGCTTCAAATACCATCAAAAGCCCGATGGCGGCGATCCAGATATCCTGTTTTGAGAGATACCCGCCGCTCTGTGCGATCTTTGTGTAATGAAGCAGCATGTAACCAAATGCAAAGGCCGTCAGCCCGATCAGGACAAAATCCCAGATGGGGGGCAGCACACGCTTCTTTTTCTCTTTTTTATAAGTTGGGTACAGTAAAAATGTAAATACAAGCAGGAACATGCAGTGCCACATCCTGAGATTCATGGCATTCATTACGCCGATCGTGTTGACATAGAGCTGAAAGACTGCCCAGCCCGTCAGCAGAACCACCAGAAGGCCGCCGAATATTCCGTCATAGGAGCGGGTTCTCGCTTCCGCCTCCTTCTCCTCCAAAAGTTTCTGGGCTCTTTCTTCTACCGTCTCAGAAACCTCTGACTTCCCTTTCTTTTCCATCACTCTTTCATCCTCCTGTATTTCTTTCAACCCGGTATGCCGGGTGACTTGCCGCGTTAAATCGCTAAACCGACACTATTATATCAGACAAATGGGAAATAGTCAAAGAAATAACGGGGAATTGGCTGAGGAATGAGGAGGCCGCCGGGACGGCCTGGGAAGGAATGGTTAGGAACCGGGACTGAAGACGCCGAGGTTATCGCATACCATTCCGGCCAGGCTTGCGGTGGCTGATTGGTTCTGTTCCTTCGAGGAGGAAGGGGAGAGGGGTGGTCACTATGTTTTTTCATATGCCAGGAAACCAGAAAATTTCAGAATTACGGCTGTGGTGTGGCAGAAACAGGAAATACGTGTTATGCCGTATTAACAAAGCGGCCTCGCATCTCAAATATATGTATGGAAAGAATCCCCGAGCTTTTCCATATTCTCCATCCGTTCCAGTGCCCGGTCCGGGTTGCTTTTTGCGACGGAGGTAGTCAGGTACATGGCGATGGACATGGCCTCTGCGACCGGGTAGCTGCTTGAACTGGAGACCGAGAGAACGTATTCGGAGGACAGGGCGATTGGGGAAGTGTAACTGTCAGTGATGGCAATTACAATGCATCCCTTATCATAAAAATAATTAGCTGTTTCGCAGGTAATCCTTGTATAGCGCGCAAATCCGATTGCTATCAGGCAGTCGTCGGAGGTGGCATCCGCAAATGCGCTGAAATCCCCCTGTGGCAGCAAAACAATGTTGTCCTGCAGATTATTTAGAATTGATCCCAGGTATACCGCTACGGAAAACGAGGAGCGGGCTCCGATAATGTAGACGCGGCGGGCTTTTGAAATGGCCTCGACTGCGGAGTGAAAATGCGCTTCGAAGGTTTCGTTATACATCTGTTTCAGGGAAGATATATTGCCATCTATCATGGATTTTAAGGAGCTTTCAACCGGAGCTTCCACTGCGCGCTTAATCCGTTCCCAGGGAGCTAAATCCTGCTGTACATCCTTCCGGGCGCAGGCAATAAATTCCGAAAAATTGGCAAAAGAGAGCATGCGGACAAAACGCGTTATACTTGGGCCGCTGACCCCGGATTGGCGGGCAATCTCGTTGATGGACATAAAGGGAATCGTCCGGATATTTGCTTTTACAAAGTCTGAAAGTATTTTGTTTGTTCTTGAAAATGTGGAATAGTTCTGTTCGATTAACTGGATAATATTTTTCTCCAAAGGTGTTTCCTCCTCGTATGTAAGAGCGGTCGCGGAATATTACCCTCTGAACCACTGGCAATAGATTCAATATAACAAACTCTATTGTGAAAATCAACATTAAAACAGGTCTTTACAGGGCAGCAGCAAATCTGCTTTAGTGAATTCTCACAAAATTATAGGGGGGAATATGACAGAACAACCAAATATGAAATTTTAATTTCAAATTATTGATTTTTATTTTCATAAAGAGTATGATGAAGTTGCTGCAGCCAATAAAAACAGGAGGGAGGAATAAATAATAATGATCCCATTAACTGAAATATCCGGTTCGTCACTGGATGCTCTGTTTGTCTATATGGCACTGCTGGGCATTCTGTTGTTAGTTGCATCCTGGCTCAGGCTGAAGGTTCCGTTGTTTAAAAAGTATTATATACCGGCATCCCTGATCGCAGGCGTAATCGGCCTGATTCTTGGGCCTTATTTTCTCAAAGTGATACCAAAAGAAATCATGTCCGCCTGGTCCGGCATGTCCAGCCGTCTGATAGTCCTCATCTATGCACCCATGCTGATGGGGAAGAGGCAGAAAAGTGGTGGTAAAATGATAAAGCGGGCGAGTGAGTCTCTGGTTTTTTCCTACTTTGTGTTTTTTACACAATATGGTATTCCACTGATTTTAACTGCATTGGTTTTGGTGCCTTTGTTCGGCGTTGATCCTCTGTTTGGTACCATTGTTGAACAGGGCTGGTCGGGCGGCCACGGTACTGCCGGAGGCATGGCGGCAGTATTCCAGGAACTGGGGTGGAAGGACGGTGTAAGTTTATCTGTCACATCTGCAACGGTAGGTCTGGTATTTGGTGTCCTTGGAGGCATTATTCTGATCAATATCGGCGCCCGCAGAGGCTGGACCTCATTTCTTAACAGTTCTGCCGGTCTGGAAAACAAAAACGTGGAAGTCTATACCGAAAGTTCCGAACGTGAGGTTGATACACACCGCGTAATCCATCCGTCTGTTATTGATAATTTAGCATTTCATATGGCTCTGCTCTCCGTTGCCATTTTCTTCGGCTGGCTGATAAACAGGGCATTAAAAATCTGGTTTAACTTTACGATGGCCTGGTTTACCGCGGCCATGCTTGCCGGCCTGCTCATTCAGCTGATATTGAACCGTACCAGATGGGCCGATATTGTGGACCGTCCTTCAATGAGCCGGATTCAGGGAGTATCCCTGGAGTTTCTGGTGGCTGGAGCCGTGGCTTCTGTCAATGTATCCGTGATTGTAGAATATGCTACCCCGTTAATCATCGAACAGGTTTTGGCGGCGGTTGCTCTGGTATGGTGCTGTACCTGGGTCGCAAGCCATGTTTTTGGAGAAGACTGGTTTGAACATTCTATCATGCTGTTCGGCGCTTTTGCAGGCGTTACGGCAACCGGCCTGCTCCTGGTAAAGACGTGCGATCCGAAGATGGAGTCAGGAGCTGCCGAGGTATTTGCAGCCCGTTCACCTTTGCTGGCATGGGCAACAGGAGGCGGAATTCTGACGGCCATGACACCGGTTTGGGTGGTCAGATACGGAGCGCTTAGAGTCGGTCTGGTTTATTGCGCCGCCATGGTGATTGCCTTTGCAATGCAGTTTGTGCTTAGGTTCTGGCATTCACCGCAAAAATCCAGGGGGTGATGAATTCCGGCATTGACACATTCCGGCTGATTATTTTAAGCTTAAAAAGGAGACAGAAATGGAGCGTATTGTCTTAATGGCCCCAAACTTCAGTGAGGGCCGTAATCAGGAAACAATTAAACAAATCTTAACCTGCTTTAGTAAAAGAAAAAATATGCGGATTGTCCGGTGGCAGGGGGATCCCGATCACAACCGTCTGGGAATTAATGTGATTGGCGAACCCGATGCTCTCTGCGATGCAATGCTTGAGGCCATTGGCACCGCCCTTGAACTGATCGACATGAGATGCCACAAAGGACAGCACCCGCGTATGGGGGCGGTGGACGTCATTCCGCTGACTCCGCTGCGGGGGTGTACGTTAGAAGATTGTAATGAGATGGCCCACAGGATGGGGAAATGTGCCTCCGCCAGATATAATCTTCCGATCTTTTTGTATGAGGCCTCCGCCAGCTCTCCGGATAGAGTGAGTCTGGCCGAAATCCGCAGAGGAGAATTTGAGGGGATGCGGGAAAAACTTCAAAATCCGTTATGGAAACCCGACTATGGCCCTGCTGCTATTCATACGACCGGCGGAGTTACGGCGATCGGCGCCAGGGACTTTATGATTGCACTAAATATTAATCTGAATACAGCGGATTTATCGGTTGCAAAAGAAATTGCGAAACGTGTCCGCTATAGCAGCGGTGGATTCCGTAATGTAAAGGCAATCGGAGTGGAACTGGAAAAACGCCGTCAGGTACAGGTATCCATGGATCTCACCGATTATAAAAAGACCTCGGTCTATACGGTAGTAGAGTGTGTCAGGGCACAGGCTGCCAGATACGGAGTAAATATTGCCGGCTGTCAGGTAGGAATGCTCACTCTTGAAATGCTGGTAGAGATCGCCAGGGACTACCTGAATCTGGAGGCCCTGGATCAGGGGCCGTTTACACCGGAACAGATATTCGAGACATACCTGCTGTAAGATGCTCAGAGTTTTTAGAAAAGGTTTACCGGGATAGGGAGGGATGGAATGGATTTCAAGAATATGACGGTTGGAGAATTTGCCAGAGGGATCGGTGCCGAGACGCCGATTGCCGGGGGAGGAAGTGTATCTGCCCTGGCCGGGGCATACGGTGCGGCACTGATAATGATGGTTTCCAGAAAAACAGTACATAATAAAAAGTATGCCGATGAGGCGGAACGGTTTATGGAAATAATACGGCACGCTGCACCACTGTGTGAAGACCTCCTGGACGATATCCAGGGAGACATAAATTCATTTGGTAAATATAAGCAGGCATTGGCGCTTCCCAGGAGGACGGAAGAGGAAAGGGAAAAACGGAATAATGCGCTGCAGGAGGGATTAAAATCCGCCGCCCAGGCGCCATTAAAAGCTGCCACCCGTGCCGTCGACTTGATGCCGCTTTGCCGTGAGACTGTTGAGAAGGGAAATAAAAATGCTGTTTCTGATGCACTGGTAGGGATTTTAATGCTCCGGGCCGCAATTTTAGGGGCTGTCTACAACATCAGAATCAATGTTCAGTTAATTACGGATGATGACTACCGGGAGGAAATGCTCCGAAAGGCAGATGAACTGCAGAAAAAGGCATTGGAAAGCGAGGCGGAGATTTTAGGAATGGTACCGGAACTTACAGAGTGCCATTGAAGGAACGGAGAAACGGCTTTGCTGTTCCGATGAAAAGAACAACGGAACTTTCATATTCCACTGGATAAAAAAAGACCATCCTCATGTATAGGGATGGCCTTTTTTCTACAGTAAAACATCTATCGTCTTTTATGTCCTTTTTTCCTTGTACTGTCATTCTCCCGGCCGGATGAAAAAGTTCTCTTTTCCTGCATCATCAGGTCAAATTCAGCTTCTGAGATGCCGGTTTCTTTCAGTCTTTCGGCCCTGCGTCTACGCCGTTCCAGGAGCGCGGCTTCTTCCTGCGCCCTGCGCCGTTTGATGGTGAAGACGGCAAAGGTTCCGGTACCGCCGATGATGACAATTACGGCCAGTATCTTCCAGAACAGGGAAGGAATCTTTAATGTAATCTTTAATTTGCTGCCGCCGGAGCCGTCCGGTGACGATTCGGGTTCGGCCGCCTTGCCCAGGGGAGAACTGGCGGAGAGGCTCTCCGTTATGCCTTCGCTTCCAGAGTGGGACTCGTCCGGATCCTCGGCAGCGGGTGCCAGAGCGGAGGGCTGTACCTCAATCAGCGCCTGGGGCAGTTTTATTCCGGCCTCCGATACGGCGTCTTTCAATGTTAAATAAGCCTGTCCAACGGTCCTGTCGCCGAGCAGGTAATTCACGCAGGCGATTGAGCCGTCCGGCGCGCCCGCGGGTAAGGCGTAGTCCAGAGATACGGTAGTCTCGGAAAAGTCGGCGGTCATGGGCAGGATAATCCGGCTGTCGGGATCAATGGTCAGAACTTGTTTTTCCGATGTCGGTAATCCGGAGATTTTTAAATCGTCCCCTATTGTTGAGAATGTCTTGTCATAATCTGCAATCCTGACGGACTTAAAATTGGCAAAACCGAAGTTCAGCAGCGCTTTTGTGTCATTATACTGAGTCGCCGAGCTGTGCAGGATCACGGTGATAAATTTTGTATCTCCCTGCTGTGCCCCGATGACAAGCGTATTAAGCGCGATGGAGGTATAACCTGTCTTGCCTCCGATGACATCGGCGCGGTACTGGTCCGGCCAGTTTTTCTTGACCATCTTATTGCCGGGTGAGATTCCCTGGCCCTCCGGATTCTTCTTGTTGGGAGGCAGCTCATAATAGGTTGTTGCCACAATCTTGGAAAATTCCGCATTTTCAAAGGCGGCTTTTGTAATCAGAGCCATGTCGTAAGCGCTGACATAGTGAGCGTCGTCATTCAGGCCGCTGGGGTTGGAGAAATGGGAATCCTGGCAGCCGAGCTGTTCGGCCTTCTCGTTCATCAGCTTTGCAAATTCTTCGGTCGTTCCTGAGATATGCTCGGCTAGGGCATTGGCAGACTCATTGGCGGACTTCAGAAGAAGCGCATACAGGCAGTCCTTCACACTGGCCGTGTCTCCGGTGTCATAACCGGCGCTGCTGCTGTTGGACTCCACATTATACACCGCATTCTGTGAAAAGGTTACCGTCTCATCCAGGGAACAGCGTTCCAGCACAATCAGGGCGGTCAGCACTTTAGTGATACTGGCCGGTGCATAGGTGTCATGAATATTCTTACCATACAATACGGCTCCGGAGTGGGCGTCCATAATAATACCCGCATCGGATTCAATCGAGACATTATCCGGCCAATCTGTGGAAGCCAGGGCGGTCGATGGAAAAAGTCCTGTGAGCAGAAGCAGGCATAATAACATGCTTATAATTTTTCGTTTCATTCTATAATCAAATCCTGTTCTTGTTTTTATTGATTGGCAATGAAGAGTCCGCTGTGCGTACTTTTCGCTGCCTACGGGTTTCTAAGGCTTACACGCATATATTAATAATTGTAATAAAAACGTAATTACTATTTAACAGTATATAGGATTCCCATTTTCATGTAAAGAAAAATTGTCCGCATGTGGAAAAGTCTGTAAATTCAGGTAACTGTTTGCGCAGAAAGTATTCAGCGCTTTTCAGGCCCGGCCTTTGGGGTGCGGCGGATGAACCAGATGCACACGGCAAACAGCAGAGCCGTCACCAGGGCGAACAGAATTCCGATTCTGGCGGCTGTATCCACAAAAAATGGCTCCGGCACGATGTTTATCAACAAATCCGTGGCAGGATCGAGGATCCACAGGTCGTTATTGAAAAAGATTTCGTGGAAAACTATAAAATATTTTGTAAAGTTTGTGGATATCACTCCGGCCAGTATGGCGGTCAGGGCAAAAAACAGCGCGGTTCCGATACAGAGCATCCGTGGCAGCAGGCGCCGGATATCGGCCCTGGTCCAAAAGAGTACGCCGACGCAGATGAGAATCACAAGCGCACAGATCCTCCGAAGGGCGATGGCCGCCAGAAAGAGATTCCGTACATCAACCATATGGGCAATTTCCCTTTCATTGAAAAACTCACGTTCCACGCCGCCTACGACGGTAGGAACATGAAGATTGTCGCGATCACCGCGCAGGAATGCCATCATTTCGTGGGTTACGTCGAGCAGATCCTCCATCTCCATATTGACATCAGCGGTGACGTTATACTTGGCATATTCTTTTTCATAATACCCGGGGGTCCAGTAGGCGACAGCTTCCACCGAGGTGATCAGAAAAATAATCATCAGGCAGAAAGCGCACAGGATACCGAGAAAATTCTGGAAATATTTCATTATCGTATATTGCAGGAGTCCACTCTTTCCGAGGGAGGCCTGCAGCTCCTTTCTCATTGTAGTTAGGGATTATCAGAGTACATCATCAGATTGTAATAAAATCAGCGATCGACACCTAAGGGTGAATCCTCCCGTAATTCTCCTCGTAACTATGAAGGTGCTGAACAGTTGCAATCTCTCTCGATTATAACAGAAAGGAAAAGGGAGGAAAAGGCAGTGCGCAGGAAAAATTATGTTTTTTAAATGATTTTTCCTGTTCCAGGGAGCCGTACGCCTTGCAAAAAACCACCTGATTCCTGTATACTATCAGCAAAAGGCAAAAAACGGGAGGTTTTATGATAAAAGCAGTTATTTTTGACATGGACGGAGTAATAATTGACAGCGAGATGGAATACCTGAAATATATCTATGAGTTTGCCAGAGAGAAGAACCCGGATATCCGGATCGAGGACTTATACGGTACGGTCGGCACAACAAAACGGGACTGCTGGATCGTGGTGGAGAAGGCCGTAGCCAACGGGGAAACATGGGAAGAACTCAGGGAACAGTACCGCGGCCGCTGGGATGAGGTTTTTAAGCTTGTGGATTACCAGGCGATTTTCTGGCCGGAAATTCTCGGTGTTATGGATTGGATCCGGGAAAAAGGGCTTAAACTGGCCGTGGCATCATCCACCAACATTGAGCAGGTAACAAAGATCCTGACGATGAACCATGTGGCGGAGCGTCTGGAGCTGATGGTCAGCGGAGGAATGTTTAAAAGGAGCAAGCCGGATCCGGAGATTTATTTCTACACGGCTGAAAAACTGGGAGTACTACCGGAAGAATGTCTTGTAATTGAAGATTCTACGGTGGGCATTACCGCGGCCCACCGAGCCGGCATGCATGTGGCCGCCCTGATCGACAGCCGCTTTTATTTTGACAGGAGCCTCGCGGAGTTTGAGCTGGAAAGTCTGGAAGACATACCGCCACTTATTGAAAAAATATGCGGTAAAAAGGTTGACAAAAGCATAACTTTACATTAACGTTAATGTAAAAGGGGGCGACCATGTGAAAAGACCAAAAAGAACCGTGACTTTGAAAGATCTGGCTGAGAAAACCGGATACAGCATCAATACAATATCCAGAGCCCTCCGTGGGAAGGACGATATAGCACAGGAGACAATCCAGAGAATTAAGCAGACGGCCAAGGAGATGGGATATATCAATAATACAATTGCATCCTCCCTGCGTCTGGGGTATACCAATACGATTGCCGTGATTCTGGGAGACATCTCCAACCCGCATTTTGCGATCATGACAAAAGAGATTGAGAACCATGCCAGGCAGTTTGGCTACAGTGCATTTCTTCTCAATACAAACGAAAACAGTGAGATGGAGCGGGAGGCAATCAAAACCGCTATCAATAAAAACGTGGATGGGATTATAATCTGTCCGACCCAGGAAACGGATGATAACGTCAAATTCCTCATGGAATCCGGCGTACCGTTTATCCAGATTGGGCGCCACAGCGAGAAACTCGATGCCAATTATGTTGTCTGCGACGACGTACAGGGCGGCTACCTGGCGGCTAAGTACCTGATTGAGAACGGCCACAGCCGGATTCTGTTCCTGAACGGTCCGTCCTACATATCCAGTGCGAAAGAGAGATGCAGGGGATACATCCAGGCCCATGAGGAGGCCGGGATTCCCGTCTGCCGTGACCTGATCCGGGAAGTATCCGTATCGGAGAGCAATATACCGGATATTCTGGAACAGATGAAAGAGGACGGCGTGGATTATACCGCGATCTTTGCATTCAGTGACAGCATGGCCTGGGAGGCCTGGACCTGGCTTGACCAGAACGGCTTAAGCGTGCCGGGAGATTATTCCCTGGTGGGCTTTGACCATATCCAGTCCCGGATGGCAATTCCTTTTCCACTTACGACGATAAGTTCATATAAAGCGAAAATGTCCATCACCGCGGTGGATTGCCTGCGATGCAAAATAAACCCGGATTGTGAAGATGCCGGGCAGTGCGACGAGATTTGCCGCCATGTGATTAAGACGGCATTGGTGGAAGGGAAAACGGTAAGGCGTTTAGAATAGTAGGCTGTCTTGCAGCTTTATATCATAGTAGAAATCGGTGTTGAGGATAAGTTCCCAATGCCGATTTTTATTGAGTGGCAATGAAAAGTTTGCGAAAGTGCCATGCATCTATTTTTTACGCCAAAAGGGGAGCTGCAATAACAGCTCCCCTTTTGTTGATAGTTCCTTTACTACAGCTTTTTTACAGGACACCCCTCATTAAACCGTCTTTACCTCTGCATGCTTCGTACAAAGACTCACGATAATATAAGCAACAGCGGAAGGAATAATCGGGAAAATACCGCTCGGGATGATATTGCCTAATGGGAATACCATTCCCGGAATCCAGCTGATGAGTACGGTGGCGACGCCCACGATGGAGGCAGCTACAGCACCCGTTGCCGTACCGCGTTTCCAGGCCACACCGCCGACAAACGGAACAAAGCAGGCGGCTGCCAGGAAGGAGTATACGGAGTTCAGAAGTCCCAGGATACTGCTGGCGGATAATGCCAGTGCAGTCGAGGTGAACATGAATCCGATGTTGACAACGAGAGTGATTTTCTTTAACTGGGCCTCGGAAGGGTTCTTTTTTAAGGCGCCCTGCCAGATATCACGTGTCAATACGGTAGACATGGTGATCAGTCCGCAGTCGATGGTGGACATTACGGCAGCCAGAACGGCGGCAATAATCAGAGCACAAACGATAGCGGGAAGTTCCATCAGGATAACATCGAAAAATGCACTGTTGCCGGTGGCTCCATACTTAAATGCACCGTAGGAACCGATGAAGGCAGGCATCAGGGCCAGAGGGATCATAACCATACAGGAAAGGTAGCAGGCAATACGGGAAATCTTGGCGCTCTTAGCGGAGTTGATACGCTGATACGTCGGCTGGTCGGTAACCATGCCCAGCAGCAGAGGCAGCATCATTCCTGCGAAACCGGCAGCGGACAGACCGCTGAAGTTCAAGGAGGAGCCTGCCAGCGTACCGGCCTGGACAGCAGCGCTCATTTCGCCTACGGCTCCCCTGCTGAACAGAACGAAGGTGGTGGAAACAAGACCTACCAGAATTACGCCTGTCTGGATAACAGAGGTGGCAAAAGCGCCCCAAAGTCCGGAAAGCTGGGAATACATAAGTACAACCACCGCAATGGCAATGGCGCCAACATTACCAGGAAGGCCGAGTGCTTCGAACAGGGCCTTGCCTGCCATGATCTGGCCTGCAATCAGTCCGATGGACGAGATGGCGGTGCTCAGGTCATAGATGGTGCCTGGAATTTCGTTGTGATAACGTTTACGGGTGTAATCGGCCATGGACATATAGCCATTGTTATAAATAAAATTATTCAGGAAAACTGCGACCAGGACGGTGGACAAGGCGCAGGCAATACCGTAGGCAGCGCCCGCCAGACCGGAGGCAGCGCCCTCGGCGGCACCGCCGACTACGAAGCCGTTGCCAATCTGTCCGCCGATAGCGCCGCCCATCAGAAGCAGCACGCCTGCGGAACGGCCCATGCTCAAATAGCCTTCAAAGTTACTGGCCTTACTGCGGCCCATCCATCCGATAACGACCATTGCCGCGAAATAAATGATCAGAACAATTACGATTGTAGGAATCATTGCATTCATAATATTATATTCCTTTCTGCCGTGTTACACCATCAAACACGGTCTCCAGATTATTATCCTTTATGGTAACTATTCAGTATTTTCATAGTTACGGTATATGTATTTTTTATTCGATGTAGGAGCCTGCATCATAGCCCTCATGAATGGCAAGACGGACATTGCGGGCCTGTTTGCAGTCGCCGATTTTCCAAAATTCTGAAGCGCAGGAACGGAAGGATTCCGCCTCCTCCAGACATGGAGCCAGACCGGCTGCGATGATAACGGTATCAGCGGTCATTTTAATTTCTCTGCCATCCTGCTCGGCCAGGACGCCGTCCGGAAAAATTTCCGTGCAGCGCGTGCCGGTATGGGTGACAACGCCCAGACGCTCCATTTCCAAGAGCACCGCTTCGTGGTGGAGATAGGGGGCGTCGCGGCACAGCTCGGATTTCATCTCAAGAACGGTCACGTTCTTTCCAAGACCGCCAAGGACGATGCTTTCCTCACAACCGACCAGGCCTCCGCCCAGAATCACAACATTTTGGCCGATTTCTTCCATGTGTTCATGCATACCCACTGCGGAAACAACGTGTTCAAGCTCTACACCGGGAATCGGAGGAACAATGGGGGAAGCTCCGATGGCACAGACAATAGCGTCGGGATTTATCTGCCTGGCCAGTTCCGGGGTCATGGCTGTGTTCAGTTTGACGGTAATTCCACGTTCTCCAACTCTTCGGATCAGTACCTGCATAAACTGATCCAGCTTGTTTTTGAAAGACACATGTCTGGCAAAGCGGATGGCGCCGCCGAGACAGTCCGACTTTTCAGCCAGGATAACCTGGTGTCCACGGTCAGCCAGAGTGATGGCAGCTTCCATGCCTGCGGGACCGCCGCCGATGACCAGAACCTTTTTGGGGGAAACGGCAGGACGGACGTCTTTTTCAGTATACTCCCGTCCGGCTACCGGATTGACCGAGCAGCGGGTCAGGCGGGAAGAATATTTTACGTAGGGGACAAAGGATTCGCTGATACAGTTGTTGCAGCGGATACACGGGGTAACGTCATAATCGCGTCCATTCGCCAGTTTACACGGCATCTGCGCGTCGGCAATGATGGAACGCCCTACGGCGATGACATCCGCTTTGCCTTCTGCCAGTACCTGTTCCATCAGTTTCGGGTCATCCAGTCCGCCTACGACGGCCACCGGAGTCTTTACCGCTTTTTTGATAGCTGCGGCGAATTCCACATTGACGCCGAATGGATGGAACATGCTGGGAACCATGTGCTGGTTGGTTTCGGGGTAGTGAAAGGTCCCGGCCGTGACATGAATCAAATCCACTTTTCCGTCCAGCATCCTGGCGAATTCGACCTGATCCTCTATGGTCAGTCCGCCCTCCACCAGTTCGCTGCCGCTGAGACGGAACTCGATTAACAGGTCTGGACAGCGGCTGCGGATTGCGTCCACCACCATGAGGGAAATTCTGGCTCGGTTTTCCAGGCTGCCGCCGAATTTATCGGTGCGGTGGTTATTAAGCGGGGAAAGGAACTCATGAAGCAGCCATCCGTGGCCTCCATGAACCATAACCATCTCCACACCGCCCAGATATGCGATTTCCGCAGCATCGGCAAAACGTTTTACTATGTAGTTTATGGTTTCCTCGTCCAGGGCAGTGTAATCCTTGCCAAGGTGTCCGGGGGCATCGCTGGGAGCCCAGATGGGACCGTCATAATATTCCGGGTTGGCACGGCCGCCGGGATGAAGGATCTCGATGGCGGGAATTGCATTATGGCGTTTGATGGCATCGGTAGCCAGGATTAAGGATGGCATAACCTCCGGATCGTCCAGAGCCAGGCACAGCAGATGGGAGATACCGGTTTTCAGATCGATGCGGGCCTCACCCATGTTGATAATGGCGGCTCCGCCTTTTGCCTTGCGTTCAAATATGGCAATATTGTCCGGGGTGAAGTGAGCCTGTGGCGTCAGGTTAGACACCGATACAGGAGCCGCTTCAATTCGGTTTTTTAATACGGTGCGGCCTAGCCGCAGAGGCTGGAAGAGCTGTGGATATGGACTCATATCAGTTCTCCTTTCACGTGACCCTCGTTTCATTGGCCGAGGGTATATTGGAATAATTTGATTGCGGCACAGAAAAAAGCTTATTGATATTATAATTGGGTAAAGCGAAAAAGTAATTCAACAATTCTGACGAATAATTTAATAATTTTGACATTTGGAGGAAGGCTGATAGCCCCCCCTCCACCCCCCCGTCCGCTGATGTACAGAGCCGCCTTCCCACCACAACAATCCGATAAGCCCCTCTATGGGCTTGTGTTCACATCTAAAATTTGATAAAATTTAAACAAATAGATTGATTTAAAAAAACTGTAACCCAGATGCCGGTTTTACCGGGAAAGGTAGGTAGATGTTGTGGATAAAACAAAAATGATTCCCATGTCACTGGACTATTGGAAAGGTTATATCACGCTGTACCACGTGCTGGCCTGCGAGCTGTCTTACAGCCTGATCTACAACAATATCCGCCCGGACAAGGTGGGAGATGCCCTGGCTACCGTAGGCCTGGACACGCTCCCGAACCGTTTTCTTTTGATCCAGGTGGATGACTACTATAATTTCAGCAGCAAGATGCATATCACTCAGGAATTTTTTCAAAAGACCGCCCTTATCAACATGCTTCGGGAAAGTATGGACCATATGGGCCTGAAGGGATTTATGGCCAATCTGGTAGGCCTTGACAAGCTGATCTGTTTTTTATGCTGCCCGGAGTGGGAGGGGGCGGAGATTTATTCTCACCTGTCCCGCGTGGCGGAGGCATTAAAGAAAGAGATCAGGACCAGGAGCGCCTATACCATTTCGGTCTGTATCAGTCAGCAGTGCTGCCGGCTCGGACAGTATTCCCAGATGTATCCCCGTATGGATCTGGCTCTGAATAAGAGCTATTTTTCCGGTAAAGAGGTCACAATGCTGCTGGAAAACATGGAGTTGGAGATGAAGGAGCCTGAGGAGGTTGACTTAAACCGGTATTATCCCGAACTGCTGGCTGCTTTTGCCAGGCGTAACCGTGAGCAGCTGGAAGGGGTGCTGCAGGAGATGGTGCGCGCCCTTCTGGAAGGAAGGACGCGGCCGCAGAAAGCAAAGGTGGAAATGCTCCGTCTGGTGCAGCGTATCGGAGATTACTGTGTGCGGTGCGGCGTGCCGGAGAACTGGATGCAGCGCAGAAGTGATACGGCCATGTCCCGTATTCTCTCATGCAGCTTTGTGGCGGATACGAGGAGCTGCTTTCTGGAGTTTTATGACGAGGTGACCCAGGCATTGGAGGAACACGGCTCCGACGAGGAATATTCGTTCAAAATACCGGTGTCCGAATACATAGACACTCACTATATGGAGAATATCAGGCTGGGATATCTGGCGGACATGATGGGATTCAGCGAGGGGCATTTTGCCCGGATTTTCCGGAAAGAGTTCGGCGTGACATTCGTCCAGTATCTGACGGAGTGCAGGATCCAGCGGAGCAAGGAACTGTTGGCCGATACCTGTATCCCCATTGAACAGATTGCCTACCGGGTGGGGCTGAACAGCTACAGCTATTTCTGCACCTGCTTTAAACGATCCTGCGGCATGTCCCCCGGCGCGTTCCGGGCCAGCGCGGCCTTACAGGGTGAGAGAGAAGAAACAGAGGAGGACGAGACAGCTTGTCAGCCTATTAAAAGTTGATTTTTTGAAATAAAATGTTTGAAAATTGAATAACATTTGATGCGGTAAGTTGTTAGTATGTACATATTGGCACAGAGAAAAAAGCGAATTTTTAAGTACAGAAAATTTGACGGGGCGGATTTTATCCGCTCCTGGATTATGATGCTTCAGACTGATACCCTGAAGAGAAGAGGAGGCCATTATGTCCAATTATCCGCATCTTTTTGCGCCCATCCGCGTGCGCAATGTTTACATTAAAAACCGTGTTGAATCGGCTCCCATGTCCGCCAGCGGCGAAGTTCCGTTCTATACCCGCGAGGCCTATGAGATGTACAATTCCATCGCCAAGGGAGGCGCCGGTATCGTCACTCTGGGCGAGGCAGGCGTTCACAGCCTGACGGATCATGCCCATCCCGCTATGCCGCATTTGGATGACGAGAATCTTCTTCCGACCCTGATTCAGACCGTGGATACCGTACATAAGTGGGGAGCGCTTGCATCGATTGAGCTGACCCATTCCGGCTGCCGCGCCAAAGGAGCGTTCCTGGCCGAGGGCGGTTATGTCATCGGGCCGAGCCCCATGGAGGAAAACCTCTATGGAGATAAGGTCATTGAGATGGATGAAGACATGATGAATGAGATTGCCGACGCCTATGCGCAGGCCGCCTATATGGCCGAATTTGCAGGCTGTGATATGGTAAATATCCATGGAGGCCACGGCTGGCTCATCAGCCAGTTCCTGTCCGACTTAAATAACCACCGGACCGACCAATACGGCGGTTCCATCGGGAATAAAGCCCGTTTCCCACTGATGATCGTAGACCGCATCCGGCAGAAATGCCCGAACCTGATCATCGAATTCCGCTTAAGCGGCGTTGAAGAGACAGAGGGTGGCATTACCATTGATGAGACCGTGGAATTTGCCAAAATGCTGGACGGAAAGGTAGATATTATCCACGTTTCCGCAGCCACCTTCCACGATACGGGTTCCGCAGCCCGCATGTTCCCGACCGTGTTCTATCCAAGAGGCTGCAACGTAGAAAATGCGTCAAAAATTAAAGCCGTAGTGAAAAATTCACTGGTGTCCGTTGTGGGCGGAATCAACGATCCTGAATTTATGGATGCGGCCCTTGCCGAGGGTAAGGCCGACTTTGTAGTAGTGGGACGTCAGTTTATCGCCGATCCCGACTGGGTTGTGAAGGCGCGTACGGGCAGAGCCGATGAGATCAGCAAATGTATCCGCTGCGAGACATGTATCAGCGCCGGATTCATCCCTCATGTTCCGTTCTCCTCCGGTGTACTCCGCTGCAGCGTTAATCCTACATGGGGACGCGAGTATGAGAACACCCGCAAAGAGGAAAAACCGGAACGGCTGAAAAAAGTACTGGTAGCAGGCGGAGGCCCGGGAGGCATGGAAGCGGCGATGACGGCGGCACGGCGCGGCCATACGGTGATTCTCTGTGAGAAGAGCGATCATCTGGCGGCCAATCTGGACTACGCAAAACAGATTTCATTTAAACATGACATTGTGGATTTCCTGAAATCCATGGTGGTAAGAATCCAGCGCACCCCGAATCTGGAGATCCGTCTTGATACGGAAGTGACCGAGGAACTGATCCGCGCCGAGAAGCCGGATGTAATTATTGCGGCCTGCGGTTCCGAACCTGTTACGCCGCCTATTCCAGGACTGGACCGCCCGATTGTCCACCACATTACCGACCTCTACAGAAAACATCTTTCCATAGGGAAAAAGGTTGTAGTGATCGGCGGCGGCCTGGCAGGATGCGAAGAGGGCCTTGGCCTTGCCTGGGAAGGTCATGACGTCACCATCGTGGAAATGAAGGATGGCCTGGCAAAAGACGCTCCTTACATCCACTGGCGCCATCTGCTTACCAAGCTGAATGAATCCGTTCACTCCTACTGCTCCGCCAGGGTTCTTTCCGTGGAGGAGAACGGTGTGAAAATCGTGGATGCCGAAGGTACGGAACAGCTTTTAGAGGCCGACACCGTCCTGGTTGCCGCCGGTATGCGCGGCACTTCCGAGCGCTTCGACAGCTGGCACGAGCTGGCCGATGAAGTGATTGTTGTGGGCGACTGCCGCAAAGCTTCCAAGATTCTGGAGGCCATGAGAACCGGTTACTGTGCCGGAATGACAATATAAAAATCTTTTGAAATAACCCGTAGGTACCGCATATAAGCGGCGCAGATGATGATGAAAGGGCCGGACTTTGTTTAACCGCAAAGTCCGGCCCTTTTGACGGCTGTCAATGAAGGTCTGCTAATGAAAGTCCACCAATGAAAGTCCCCAATGAAAGTCCCGGCCATCCCAACCGGCAAATCAAAGAAATTCCCTAAATAATATCCAAAAAAATTGCTAAAAATCAAAAATATATCTTGACAAATCTGTACAATGCATATAATATAAAAATACATTAACGTTAATGTGAACGTTAATGTTGGGTGTGGCAGAACACCAAAAAACAAATGTATGGGAGGAAAACAAATGAAGAAATTAGTTGCGGCATTATTAGTATCAAGTATGGTACTGGCTACGGCAGGGTGTTCATCTAAGACAGAGGCACCGGCACCGACAGAGGCGCCTAAGACAGAGGCACCGGCAGAAGCCGGCGGCGAGACAGAAGCAGCAGAGAGTAAAGAAGCAGGAAAACAGTACGAGATTGCTTTCAGTTTAAAGACAGTTACCAACGATGCATTCCAGAGCGGAATTGCAGATGCGATTAAGTCGAATGTTGAGGCAGCAGGCCACAAGTTCACACTGGTTACGGCCGGTGACGAGACCGCAGTATCCGCACAGGTAACACAGATTGAGGATTTAATTGCTAAAAAAGTGGATGCCATCATCGTTAACCCAATGGATGCCAATGCAGTCGTACCGGCTCTCCAGAAGGCAAAAGACGCAGGTATTCCGGTTGTCCTTGTAGACAGCACAATCGCTGAGGGCAACGAAGATTTATATGTCACATATGTAGGTACGGACAACTATGCAGCAGCCAAACTCGGCGCAGAGAAGCTGACGGAGAAACTTGGAAACAAGGGAAAAGTTATTATCGTCAGAGGCGCTAACGGTAACTCCGTAGGCGATGCCCGTGTCAACGGATTCAAAGACGGCCTTGGCGACGGAATCGAAATCGTAGGCGAGCAGCCAGGCGACTGGAGCAACGACGTGGCAAAACAGGTTACGGAGAACATGCTTCAGGCAAACCCGGAAGTAGACGGTTTATTCACAGCATCCGACGTTATGCTGGACGGTATCCTTCAGGCAATGGACGATGCAAAACGTGAAGGCATCCAGATCATGAGCTTCGACGGTTCCGACGATGGAAAAGCGCTGATCGAAGAAGGCCTTGTACTTGGTACAATGGCACAGTTCCCGGATCATATGGGCAAGATTGCCGTTGATACCCTGGTTGGCGTATTAGACGGAACAACCGATGCGGCAAGCGTTGACAAATACATCGACTCCGGTACAGAGTGTGTTACCGCAGAAAACCTTAAATAATAAAGGAACGAAGTAAGTACAGGAATGAAGTAAGTACAGGATAGAAGTAAGTACGGGATAGTGGAGGAGGTGCTGCAAAATTCTCAGGGAAGCAACAGGCTGAAGAATTTTACAGCACCTTTTCTTAAAAGCAGCGGTTGCAGAGTGAACCATAACTTTGCAAGGACTCTGCATTAATCAGGGTAACAGTTCATGCTGTCTGAACTGTTACGAATCAGGAAAGGTATGGGAGTAGTGAAGGATAAAAATCTGAGAATTTCAAAGAAAACAATGCTTATCATTGGTGCAGTCTTACTTTTTTTATTGTTGGGTCGCAGATTCCAAACTATCTTACAGTCAGAAACATTTTAATGTAATAAGACAGAGTTCCATTGTCTCACTGGTGTCTTACGGTATGACCATGGTTATCATTGTTAAGGGAATCGACCTGTCGGTCGGTGGGATTATTGCATGCTGCGCTATGATAAGCGGATTAATGATGAAGGGCGGATGCCCGATATGGCTTTCGATTGCCGCAGGTTTACTGGCGGGCGCCCTGATGGGATGGTTTAACGGCGTTATGGTTGAAAAACTGGAAGTGCCGGCTTTTATTACAACTCTGGTGGTTGGACAGGTGGCAAGCGGAATTGCCCTTATGTTAAATGGAGGCGGCTCCCTGGGCGGCTTCCCGAAAGAATATGTCAATATCGGAAACGGAACACTCTTAGGAATGCCAATTTCTAATTATATTACATTTATCTTCTGTATCGTGTCGGCCCTGATCATGGGACGGACCCGCCTGGGAACTTACATCTATGCCCTCGGCGGCAATGATATGGTGGTGAAGCAGCAGGGAATCAGCACTGCGAAAATCAACTATTTTGTCTTTGCATTTTCCGGCTTCTGTGCGGCGGTGGCGGGGATCCTCCTGAGCGCGCAGATGAATACGGTCCACCCGACACAGGGAGGAACTTATCAGCTCGATGCCGTTGCGGCCTGTGTCATCGGCGGCGTCAACATGGCAGGCGGGGAAGGCAAGGTTTATCTGTCTCTCGTAGGCGCCCTTCTCATCGGTTTCCTGAGGAACGGCCTGAACCTTTACGGACTTCATCCGTTCTACCAGAACCTGGTGATTGGATTTATTATCATCGTGATTGTGGCTGTATCCATTTACAGCCGTAACCGGAAGATAGAAGCTGCCAAGGTATTCTAATATAGATTGCGAAGGGAAGAAAAATGGGTAAAGAACAAAAAACTATGGAAAATAATAAACAGGCGCTGAGGATGTTTGTGAAGAAGAATGGCAGCGTTGTTGTTTTTGCAATTCTCTGCATCGTGGCTGCCATATTTGTTCCCAGATTTGCTTCTGTGAACAACTTTCTTCTGATTATCAAGCAGTCGGCCATTCCGGTTATTGCCTGTATCGGTATGACGATGGTACTGATGACCGGCGGCATCGACCTGTCGCTCGGCTATACGATAGGACTCAGCTCCACGATTGTCGGCATGCTTGTAAAGACTCATGAAATGGCGTATCTGCCGGCGATTCTCATCACTTTGGGAGTCGGAGTGGTCATCGGCCTTATCAACGGTTTCTGTGTGCAGGCCATTAAAGTACCGGCATTTATCACGACCCTGGGAACCGGATACATCATTTATGGAATAGCAGAAATCGTAAGCCACGGCGAATCGGTAAACCGTCTGCCGAAGGGATTTCTGGCAATCGGTAAAACAGAGGTGCTTGGAGTTAATACAACGGTAGTGATTACCGCAGTAATCTGTCTCGTATTTTTTTACATATTGCATATGTCCACATTCGGCAGGAACCTGTCGGCATTCGGACTCAGTGAACCGGCCAGCCGTCTGAGCGGCGTGGCGACGGCGAAAATCAACGTGATGGTTTATGTAAACTGTGCAGTGCTCGCCAGCCTCGTGGGAATCCTCCTTTCCATCGACGTCAACTGTGCCCAGCCGACCATGGGCGGCGGAAATTATACGTTCGAAGTCATCACGGGCGCGGTGCTTGGAGGCGCCAGCCTGTTTGGCGGTGTCGGTTCCGTTGTGGGCGCGCTCTTCGGAGTCATGACGATTAAGGTAATCGGTAACTGTATCAACCTGATGAATGCGGCTTACTACCTCTATGACGCAATCATGGGAATCATCATATTAGCTGCGATTGTTTTTGAGAATATCAAGAACAGAAAGCTGTAAGGAGTCGATCAGATGAGTAAAACCATTTTAAGAATGGATCATATAACAAAATATATTTTTGACGCCTACGGAAAACCGATTCGGGGGACGGATGTAAAGATTCTGGACGACGTGCATTTTGACATGTATGAGTCAGAGGTGCATATCCTGATTGGTGAAAACGGCGCGGGCAAATCCACCCTGATGAAAATTCTGGGAGGCATCATTCCCCAGGACGGAGGGGAGATGGAGCTGTTCGGGCAGAAGGTAAACTTCTCTAACCCAAGGCAGGCCGAGGCCATGGGCGTCGGCTTTATCCATCAGGAACTCAACCTGTGCCCGAACCTGAGCGTTGCGGAGAACCTGTTCCTGGGAAGGGAAATCACAGGCAGGGGAAATATCTTCAGCAACAAGAAGGAGATGTATGCCCAGAGCCGGAAGATGCTGATGAAACTGGGATTTGACATTGATCCTCAAATCCTGGTGCGCAACCTTTCCACGGCGCAGCAGCAGATTGTGGAAATTGTAAAGGCCATCTCCTATGATTCGAAGATTATTATCATGGATGAGCCGACGGCCAGCCTGACGCAGGCCGAGATTGACCATTTGTTTGAAATTATCAGGGATATGAAGAAACAGGGAATCAGCATTATCTATATTTCCCACCGTTTCGAGGAGTTAAAAGAGATTGGGGACAGGCTGACGGTGCTCCGCGACGGCTGCTATGTCGGAACGATTGATATGGCAGAGTTCAGCCATGACAAGGTAATCGGCATGATGGTCGGAAGAACTTTAAACCAGATGTATACCTGCGCCCACGTGCCGCAGGACGAGGAAATCCTCAGAGTGGAAAACCTTAAGATCGCTCCGAACACCGAGCCTCTGAGTCTCTATGTGAAGAAAGGCGAGGTTGTGGGAATCGGAGGGCTGGTGGGAGCCGGAAGGACGGAAGTGGCCAAGAGTATTTTCGGCGCACGCAAATTCTACGGCGGTAAGATTGTCTATAAGGGGGAGGAAGTAACAAAACCGGCCCCGAAAGAGATGATTAAAAAGGGACTGATGTACCTGACCGAGGACCGCAAGATTGAAGGCCTGGTTCTGCGGATGGATATCGAACAGAATATTACCCTGGCCTCCCTGTCGGAAATGTTTAAGAACGGATTTATAAAGAGGGGACAGGAGCACGAAGTATCCGAGGAAAAAATAAAGGAACTGAATATCGTATGCACGTCCGGCCATCAGCTTGCCAACACGCTGAGCGGCGGAAACCAGCAGAAGGTGGCCCTGGCGAAATGGCTGGCCAGCCATCCGGCTCTGCTGATACTGGATGAACCGACAAGGGGGATCGACGTCAATGCGAAGTCGGAAATTTATCAGATCATCGACGATCTGGCGAAAAAGGGCGTTGCCATTCTCATGATATCCTCCGAACTGCCGGAACTGATTGGCATGAGCGACAGGATTTATGTGATGAGGCGCGGAACCATCTCTGCGGAGCTGACCGAGCGTGATGATTTCCAGCAGGAAAAAATCTTATCATACACAATTTGACGGGCCATGCGAAAGGAGCTTAAAAATGAAAAAACTGATGGTTAAAAATATATTGGACAGCGATTTTTCCGTTTATGGAAGATGCGTGAATCTCCTGTCTCCGTCTTCTCCCTGTATCGGCGAGAAACCGATCCGGTTTTACAGGGATATGATGCCCCTCGGAGGCAATGAGACACTCTCACTGTCCGTGACGGCGGTGGAGCCGATGAAAATGATCGTGGATGTGCTGGAGTTCCATTCCAATACAGGAGAATGTTTTCTGAGTTTGGATGGGGACACCTGTATCTGCGTTGGAGCTGCGACCGCGGACCCGTACCCGCAGGCAGAGACGCTGGAGGCATTTTTTGTACCTTCCGGGACCGCGGTTTACATCCATCCCGGCGTATGGCACTATGCACCGTATCCGGCCGGAGAGCATCCGATCCACTCCCTGGTGATGCTGCCTCAGAGAACCTACGCCAATGACTGTTATAAGTGTGAACTTAAGGCGGATGAGGTAATGGAACTGGAGATTTAAAGACGGAATGGAAAAAACGGGCGTAATATTTGATATAAAGCAATTTGCGGTATTTGACGGACCGGGCATCAGAACCACCGTGTTTTTAAAGGGCTGTCCTCTGCGCTGCATGTGGTGCCACAACCCCGAGGGGCTGTCGTTTGCCCCCCAGCTTATGGTGTCGCCAAACGGCTGTACGGACTGCGGGAGCTGCCGCCTGGTCTGTAAGCACCCGGACGGCTGTATTCTCTGCGGAGACTGTGTCAGAGCCTGCCCGGCGCGGCTCAGGAAGATCTGCGGGGAGCGCATGACCGTGGAAGAGCTGACCGGAAAGCTGCTACGTGACCGGGAATACCTGGAAATGCAGGGCGGAGGGGTTACTTTTTCCGGCGGGGAGCCGACGGGGCAGCCGGAATTTCTTCTGAATTGCCTGAAAGAACTGCGTACAATGCACCGTGCGGTTGAAACAAGCGGATACTGCAGGACCGATATTTTTAAGAGTATTATGGATGAGCTGGATTATATCATCATGGATATCAAGATTGTGGATGATGAGAAACATAAGATTTACACCGGAGTGAGCAACCGGATGATCCTTGAGAATCTTGAACAGGTTAAGAAAAGCGGGAAACCGTTCCGGATCCGGATTCCTGTCATTCCCGGGGTCAATGATACAGAGGAAAACTACCGTCTGACGGCGGAGCTTTTAAAAGGAGCCGAAAAACTGGAAATGGTGGAACTTCTACCCTATCACAAAACGGCAGGGGCCAAATATGGCATGGTGGGGCGCGCCTACGCCCCGGATTTTGATGTCGACAGGGAACCGGTCCTTGAGACATCGGCTTTTGAAAATGCGGGAATCTGCTGCCGTAAGATGTAGACCGGACAGCGGTTACCGATGAAGTTAGGAGGAAAAGATGACAGCATATATAGAAAAATTGCTGGAACGTTTTATCGTAGAAAAGGATCAGAAAAAATACCGCGACACTCCGGACGATCCGAGGGCCCTTGCAGCCGGTTTTGAGGAGGAAGGACTCCCGGATCTGGAACGGGCGGTGAGAAGACTGGCCTTTATGCTGAAAGAGGAACGTCCAATTGTATATCCCGATGAAAAAATTGTCCTGCTCCGCACAAGAACCACAGTGCCGGAAATCTTTACGGAATGGGAATATGAAGAGATAAAAAAAGAGCATTATATCCACGAGCAGGGGAAGGTGTGCAATATTAACCCCTCATACAGCATGCTGATTGACGCCGGTTTCGACAAAAAACGGGAGGAAATCAGGGAGGCTCTGGCAGAACCGGAGCTTTCACAGGATAAAAAAGAGTATCTGAACGCGCTGATGACGGTTCTTAACCTCATTGAAGAATTTGCAGGGCGGTACAGGGAAGAGGCCGAGCGCGTCGGAAACACAGAAGCGGCAAAGGTATTTGAAAGAATCCCCTCCAAAGGGGCGGAAAATTTCAGGGAAGCGCTCCAGTTTCTCCGTCTGCTCCATTACTGCCTGTGGTGCAGTTTTAACTACCACAATACCTTTGGCCGGTTTGACCAGTACATGTATCCCTATTTTAAAAAAGATATGGAGAGCGGGCTGATTGACAGGGAGCAGGCCCTCGAGCTGGTGGAGGAATTCTTTATCTCCTGTAATAAGGACAGTGATCTCTATACGGGGATGCAGCAGGGAGACAACGGGCAGAGCATTGTTCTTGGAGGGTTGAATCCGGACGGCACGGAGAGCTATAATGAACTTTCTGATCTCTGCCTTCAGGCCAGCCTGGAACTGAAACTGATTGACCCTAAAATCAATCTCAGGGTAAATAAGAATACGCCTCTCGATATGTATGAAAAAGGTACCCGCCTGACCAAACAGGGACTGGGATTTCCGCAGTATGCCAATGATGATGTGATTGTGCCTGCCCTGAAACGCTGGGGATATGAGGAGGAGGACGCCTATAATTATGTGGTTGCCGCCTGCTGGGAATTTATTATACCGGGAACCGGAATGGATATTCCCAATATAAACGGCCTGTCCTTTGCCCATGCGGTGATTTCCAGCATGGAAAGACTGCCGGAATGCAGTACGTTTGAGGAATTCATGGAGTTTGTAAGGGAGAAAATCATGGCTCAGGCGGACGAACTGATCGCCGGGGTTAAGGATGTTTATATGGAACCTGCGCCGCTTATGAGCCTGATGATGAAGGACTGCATCATCACAGGCCGCGATGTGTCGAAGGGCAATAAATACAACAACTATGGCTTTCACGGCACCGGCCTCTCCACCGCGGTGGACTCTCTGGCCGCCATCAGGAAGTACGTGTTCGAAGAGCGGAAATTTACCGCGAAAGAGCTTAATGAGATGCTGGCCGTTGACTTTAAGGGATATGAGACGGTGCAGAATATGCTCCGTTATGAGGCTCCGAAGATGGGCAATGACGATGACCGGGTGGACGGCCTCGCCGTGACGCTTCTGGACTGGTTTGCCGATTCCCTGGAAGGGAAAAAGAACGACAGGGGCGGCATTTTCCGGGCAGGAACCGGTTCGGCCATGTACTATATCTGGCATGCAAAGGACGAAGTGACGACTCCCGACGGAAGAAAGAAGGGGGAATCCCTGGCCTGCAACTACTCGCCAAGCCTGTTTACCCGCCTGGACGGTCCGGTATCCATCATTAAATCCTTTGCTAAACCGCACCTGGTACGGGTTGCCAACGGCGGACCGCTGACCATAGAGCTTCATGATACGCTGTTCCGTAACGACGACAGCATCCGCAAGGTTGCCATGTTTGTAAAGAGCTTCATGGACATGGGAGGCCACCAGATGCAGATCAATGCGGTCAACCGCGATAAGATGGTGGACGCTAAAAAACATCCCGAAAATTACAGGAACCTGATTGTCAGGGTCTGGGGATGGAGCGGATATTTTGTGGAGCTGGATGAGGTTTATCAGGATCACATTATAGAGCGTATGGAACTTTCGATGTAAAAAGCAGCAGGGATAAATTAAATGAATGAGGCGCTTGTGCCCGTCCGGAGGAATTCATTAACTTGATGTTCCGGGTGAGAACAAGCGCTTTTTTGCGTGGAGTGGAAGAGAATGGTATAGAAAATATCAGAGTTACTTACGGCGTTTCAGAAAATAATGTATGGATTGGCAGCAGCTCAGTCTATAATAGTTCCTGAAGTACTTTTGATACGTTTTATCCGGCGAAGAAAAGAATCTCAGCAAGTAAAATCAAGCGGCAGCTTTCCCGCTCCATTATAATAAACGCAGAGCAGTTGAAACAGGGAGAACAGACAAATGTACGAGTGGCAGAAGCAGATACAGATAATCGTGGATGAAATTGACCGGTGTATTAAGAATTATAACGACGAAGCTTTAACGCTGCGTTTCCTTTCCAGAAAGCTGGGGTATTCCGAATTTTACACCACAAGAAAATTCAAAGAAATATCGGGGATGCAGTTTCGGGATTATCTGAGGCTCAGAAAACTGGCCTTTGCATTAAAGGAGATCCGGGACAGTGAAAAGAGCATTTTGGATATTGCTTTTGACTATGGTTTTTCATCACATGAAGCTTTTACAAGAGCTTTTAAGGGAACATACGGCGTGACGCCGAGCGAATATCGTAAAAAGCCAAGGCCTGTTGTCCTCCGTACAAAAATCAACCTTTTCGACCGCTACTTTTTAGGATTTGGAGAGATTGGCATGATAAGACCGGACGAAGATATCAAAACGTATTTTGTAACGATCCCCGCACACAAATTTCTGTATATTAAGAATTATGAGAGCAACGGATATTGGGATTTCTGGGAAAAGCAGAGCCGCATTCCGGGGCAGGACTACGAGACGATCTGCGGTCTGCTCGACAGCATTAAGGGCAAACTGGATGATGACGGCGGGAGCGAGGCAAACAGCGGCAGCGGACAGATTATGGCGTATATGAATGATCCGGAGGGCAGGCTCTGCGACTGGGGATTCCCGCGTACGGAGTGCTTCGGCGCGCGTCTTCCCGCCGACTATAAGGGTGAAGTGCCGCCTCAGATGATTCTGGCGGATATACCCGAGGCCGAGTATGTCGTTTTTGAACACGGGCCGTTCGATTATGAGCAGGAAAACCGCAGTGTGGAAGAAAAAATTGAAAAGGCCATGGCGGAGTTTGATTTCAAAGGCACCGGATATTCCTTTGATACGGACACTCCCGGCAGATTACTTTATTTCTATCATAACCCGGAACAGTTTTGGAAGTATATCAGGCCGGTGCGTCACCGGTAAAAAAGGGCCGATTGGAGCGGTTATATAAAGCCGTTCCAATTGGCCCTTCTGATTCTTTTTCTTTCTTTTTATCCTTCCGGAATGTGAAAAAACATACCGCAGAGTTTTCTATTCTGACTCTTTCACGTCGCTGTCTCTATTTTTCCCTTCCATATACGGCGTGATATCATGGCAGGAAAGGAGACAGGCATCCCCTGATTCCCAATGGATAAAGGAGGCGTCCGCCAGTGACCAGACATTGAGTAACGGGTTGAACACTTCCATCGTGCGGTTAATCGTCGTACGGATATCGCGGGCCGGACAGCGTTTACACGGCTCTTTATGATTAAAAAATGCCTCATAGCAGGGAGTGCCCAGCGCCGACTCGGGTGCAAGCGTGCGGGTCTTTGCGTTAATGTATTTGAGCGCATAGGTGTCCGGATCGATCACATAGATCCAGGAGTTCTGGTTATCGAGCACCATCTGGAGGTTTTCAGCCATAGTCACCGCCCGGTCCTGGGCGCGCATTTTTAACAGGAAGGTGGATAAAAGCTCTGATATAAAGGTCAGAGCGTCAATCTGAGCCTGTGTCCAGATCCGTTTTTCACTGCAGTCGTCAAAGCCCACAAAACCCGAAAAATGGCCGTCATTGCGGATTGCGCATTGCAGCAGGGACTGGATGCCCTGGACGTTCAGCATCTCAAAAAGCCTGGGCGGCAGGATAGAGACATCGGGGCAGTAAAAAACGCCGTTCTCGTTAAAGAGATCGCTGTACTTTCCGTCCAGATAAGAGTCATAGACAACATGCTGCAGATTAGCGATCTCGGGAGAGATCCCTTCATTGCACCATTCAAAGGTATTAGCGCAGCAGAAGCCGTCACCGAATTCCTCGAAAATATAGACACGGCTGACATTATATTTGCGGCCGACCATTTCGAGGATGGAATAGATCGCCATCTCCAGGTCTCCGGCGGCATAGAGCATTTTAAATGCCTGCTGGATAATGCCGTATGTGACCAGGTTCGGGGAGTCGTCCGACTCGATCCGGGTGCTGGCCGTCATGCCCTGTCCCGAGCTACGAAGGAATGCGTTTGTGACAACCGATTTGTCAAACATGGAAAACCGGTTTTTCCCCTGCAGCTTGGCATGGTAAAGCGCCTGGTCGCAGGCCTGGAACAGCGTCTGGTAATCTGTGCCGTCGTCCGGGAAACAGGAGATGCCGATGCTGCAGGAAAGGCGCGTATCCTGCAATTCCTCGGTGAGGCAGTTGTGAAATGCCTCGATGACTCTCCGGGCCCGCGCCTGTATGGCCGGGACGTCGGAAAAGTTGTAGACAAACACGAGGAATTCATCTCCGCCAATCCGGGCCACAATATCTTTGGTACGGAACAGGCGAAGAAGCTGGGATGAGATCTCCGTCAGTACGGCATCACCGAACATGTGGCCGTAAGAATCATTAATCTGTTTGAAGTTGTCCAGATCGATAATCATCATGGCCGATCGCTCCGCCTGGCTGTGGTTATCCAGAAGATACTGTATTTTACGCCAGCCGGCGCTCTTGTTATACAGCCCGGTCAGCGCGTCCCGCTCCGCCTTATCGGTCAGTTCCTGTGTCCGGCGTTTTTCGGCGTCGATATCGAGTATAACGCCGACCGCTGTAATTGGCTCGCCGGCGCGGTTAAACTGGGTGGTTGCGCGCACACGGCACCAGATATAGCGGCCTGCCGAATTGGCTATGCGCAGCTCCGTCTCGCCGTAAGGGGTACCGTTTTCGATACTCGTAAGCAGGGACAGAAGCTTTGGAATGTCATCCGGGAAAAAGTGGGAGGCCTGCGGAATCTGTGTGCGGACACTCTCGGCTATCGGTTTATAGCCAAACTTTTTCTCCCAGTTGGGTGAATAGTTAATATTGCTTCCCGCGACATCCCATTCAAAAATAATGTCATTAGTCTGATCAAGGATAATCTGGTGGCGTTCCATGGTCAGCCGGAGCGCTTCCTGGGCCTGCATTACCTGGGTCATATCGGTCAGGACGCAGTTCAGGTATTCTGTTCCATCTTCATCAATGGACAGTCGGCATTTATCCAAAACCCAAATAATGCGGCCGTCCTTTGCCGTGACACGGTATTCCAGTTCAATCGACTGTCCGGCCAGGAGCTGTTCTTTAAAACGTGCCATTACTGCTTCCCTGTCGTCGGGATGAATCATGGCAACATAGCGGCTGTGGAACCGGTCACGGATCTCTTCACGCGTGTAACCCATCAGATTCAGAAAACCCTGATTGACGTCACGTATCGTGAACCAGCGGTCGTTGATACACTGAGTTATGGCGACCATCAGGTTCTGGATGGCGTCAATCTCCTTGGAGTTACCTTTCTGGCACGGAGTTTTTAGTGTCTCGCTGCCTGTCTCCTTCCAGACGATTAAAATTCTGTGAGAATGAGGGGACTGAATATTTACGCGGAGGATCACCGCCTCATACCACAGATAAGTTCCGGTGGCGCGGTGGAGCACCCGGTATTTCCTGGTGCGTTTGAGCAGGCCGTTGTCGACAAAATCGTGTATGTATTCCGCACTTGAACTCGAAACAATGGCCCTGTCGTCCGGATGCACAGATTTTTCTATGAAGTTGCGGAGGGAATCGCGGTAATTGTCACCGTGGCGCAGTGAGTCGAAGTCTTCGCCGGCTATGTACACCAGATGGTAGATTTCCGAGCTTAAATCTACCTCCATGACTGTGGCGCCAAGGCAGCGCAGCATGGCGGCATATTTCATCTGGCCGAACTGCTGGGTGTCCTGTTCCTCCGTCTGCTGAAGCTGAGGCGGCGTCTCCAGTTTTTTCAGATCCATTTTAGGGGAATGGCCGTCGGCATAGCTGTGTGTCAGCTCTACAAACTGTTCCCTTGAGCTTTTGAAGCATTCCAGCAGTCTGGGAGAAAAAGCGCCGCATTCTCCATTCAAAATCATCGTATAAGCTTTTTCAGGCGTAAATGCCTTTTTGTATACACGGTCGGTCGTCAGGGCGTCATAGGCATCGGCGATGCCGGCCGCCTGGGCGCAGATAGGGATGCTGTCTCCCTTCAGCCCGTCGGGATAGCCGCGGCCGTCCCAGCGCTCATGATGGTAGCGGCAGATTCTGTAGGCGTAGCGCAGATATTCCTTGTCATCCATGCGATCGAGCCCCTCCAGAATTTCACAGCCCTTTTCGGAGTGGGTTTTCATAATCCTGAATTCCTCTGCGGTGAGAGGTCCCGGCTTATTCAAAATGGCGTCGGGAATCGATATTTTACCTATATCGTGCAGCGCCGATGCGCTGGCGATCACATTGATGATGCGTTCATTTAACGAATATTCGGGATAGCTGCGCATGATGTTTTCAAGAAGTATCTTGGTGAACATACGGATGCGCAGAATGTGCTGGCCGGATTCCACATTCCGGTGCTCCACGACGGAGGAGAGAGCATCCATCAGGACATCCTGTGATTCGCGCAGCTTTATGGCCTGGCGTTCTACAAGATCTTCAAGGTGCTCTCTGTGAAGGTTCAGCTCTATGGCATTCTGTACCCGCCGTTTGACGACATGCGGTTCAAACGGCTTCATCACAATATCCGAGGCGCCGAGATCAAAGGCGCGGACCTCGCTCTCCATAGAATCTTCTGCGGTGATGATTATGACAGGGATATTTTTTAAAAGGCCGGCTCTGCTCATGTCCGCCATAACCTCAAAACCGTCTTTGACCGGCATAATAATGTCCAGCAGCAGGGCGGTAATGGAATCACGGTACTGGTGCAGCAGAAGCAGGGCCTGTTCCCCGTTTTCAGCCTCCAGAATATTGTAGTCCTTTTCGAACAGGTTCCGGAGGATGGCACGGTTTATCTCTACATCATCCACAATTAAAAGTGTGTTACGGTTCATATGGAGTTTCTCCTCTTTAGCCCCGCCTTCTCTTAATCACTTTCAGACGGGTAAATTCTTCACGGTCTTTTTCTTCCAGTGAGTTCGTAATGTTACGGACGAGACTGCTGTAAGACGGGATGGTAATATTTTTCAATGCGTTGGCCCGTTTCTGGGTTTTCTTAATGCTGGCGGCCAGGCGGTAGGCGGAATTCTCCACCATGGACAGCCGGATGGTCAGCTCTTTTACCCGTTCGAATGCGGCGCGCGCCTGATCCAGGGATTCTTTTGTGCTGTAGAAGGCATAGGAGGGAGGTTCTCCCTCCGCCTTGTGAAAACGCACAAGGGGAATCTCCGTTCCCATAATGCTGCGGGCCTTTATCTCGATGGAGTCCTCAACCGGGATAGACTCCCCGGCCTCCTGGACATAGCTGATGCCCAGCTCGATATTGGCCTTCTGCAGACACTTATAGGCGGTCTGGAAGGTGACGTCGATTTCCGACTGGATGTCTTTGGCCTGGTCGATCAGGGCCATCAGCTCCCGGATCAGGATGTTCCTCTTTTTATCCATCAGCTCATAACCCTGGCTTGCCAGGGCCAGGGAATTTTTGGCCAGTATGAGGTTTCCCTTTGTGGGGAATGTATTTGGATTCATAATTAATACCTCCTGTGAGCTGCAGTGCGTTTATTACTGTCCGCTGTCGGCCGGTTTGTAGTACTGATCCAGCACCTTGGTGTCGATACGGTCGAGTTCCGTTCTCGGAAGCATGCCCAGAAGTTCCCAGCCGATGTCCAGTGTCTTTAGTATGGTCCTGTTTTCATGGGGATCCTGGCCGATAAACCGGGTCTCAAACTCTTTACCGAATTTCAGATACAATTTATCAATCGGCGACAATTCGTCCTCGCCGATAACCGAAGCCAGGGCTCTTGCATCGCCGACTTTGGCGTAGCAGGAGAACAGCTGGTTGGCCACGTCCTGGTGATCGGCCCTGGTAAATCCTTCGCCGATGCCGTCCTTCATCAGTCGGGAGAGGGACGGGAGGACGCTGACGGGAGGGTAGATGGACTGTCCCTGAAGCCCGCGGTCTAAAACAATCTGACCCTCGGTAATATAGCCGGTCAGATCGGGGATCGGATGGGTGATATCATCGTTCGGCATGGTCAGAATCGGGATTTGCGTCACGGAGCCGCTGATGCCCGCCACAATGCCTGCGCGCTCATAAATGGAGGCCAGCTCGCTGTACAGGTATCCGGGATAACCTTTACGCGACGGGATTTCTCCCTTGGAGGAGGATACCTCTCGCATGGCCTCTGCAAACGACGTCATATCCGTCAGGATAACCAGGATATGCATATGCTTTTCGAATGCCAGATACTCCGCCGTGGTCAGGGCGATCTTTGGTGTGATCAGACGTTCCATAACGGGATCATTGGCAAGGTTGATAAAGGTGACGACATGATCGGAAACGCCGCTCTCCTCAAAGGTCCGGCGGAAGTAGTCGCCGACCTCGTATTTTACGCCCATGGCCGCAAATACGATGGCAAATTTCTCTTTGGAGTCATCTCCGAGGGAAGCCTGCTGTACGATCTGTGCGGCAAGCTGGTCGTGGGGAAGTCCGTTGCCGGAGAAAATCGGCAGCTTCTGTCCGCGGATCAGGGTAGTCAGGCCGTCGATGGCGGAGATTCCGGTCCTGATGTAGTTTCGCGGATATTCTCTGGAAACCGGGTTAAGCGGTTTTCCGTTGACGTCCAGCCTGACGTTGCCTGGTACGGGACCGAGCCCGTCGATGGGCTGGCCGATTCCGTTGAAGGTGCGTCCCAGCATCTCCTCCGAAACGATAATTTCCATCGGATGGCCGGTCAGTCTGGTGTGGGTATTGCGGAGGGCCATATTTTCCGTGCCTTCGAATACCTGTATGATGGCTTTTTCGCCATAGAGTTCAATGATTTTTCCGAGTTTGCGTTCCTGCCCGCCGACGCTCATCTCCACGATCTCATCGTAAGCGGCATTCTCAACGCCATCCAGTATTACCAGAGGTCCGTTAATGGAACTGAGCCCTAAATATTCAATTGCCATAATAAAGTCCCTCCTTAAGCGTTCCGCTCCACGACGTCGTCGTAGAATTTGTCGATTGCCTCGCGGTATCCGTCAAAAAGATCGAGGCGGTTGTTGGGAACGTCGTATTTGATTGATATGATTTTTTCAAAAATATTATCCTGTTTTAAGATGGACATCGGCATCCCCATCCCTATCAGGGCGCGGCAGCGCTTGAAGAGATAGAGGATGATTTCCATCATCTTAAACTGCTTTTTCATCGGCACGCAGGTGTCCTCGGCATGAAACGCATTCTGCTGTAAAAAGCCGAGGCGGATGACCTTGGCGATTTCCAGCACCAGTTTCTGATCGTCCGGCAGGACGTCGCTTCCGATCAGCTTGACGATTTCCATCAGGCTGTTCTCCTGGGTCAGGATGTAGACGAGCTGGTTCCTGTAGTCGATAAACCGCTTATCCACGTTTTCCGTGTACCAGGGAGCCAGATCGGTCAGATACTCCGAATAGCTGGTCAGCCACTGGATAGCCGGGAAATGTCTGGCGTACGCCAGGTTTTTATCGAGTCCCCAGAAGCAGCGGACAAACCGCTTGGTGTTCTGGGTGACGGGTTCCGAGAAATCTCCGCCCTGAGGGGAAACCGCTCCGATAATGGAGACGGAACCCTCCGTACCATTTAAGTTTTGCATCATTCCGGCCCTCTCATAGAAGGCGGAAAGACGGGATGCCAGATAGGCCGGGAAACCTTCCTCGGCAGGCATCTCTTCCAGACGGCCGGACAGCTCTCGAAGCGCCTCGGCCCAGCGGGACGTGGAGTCGGCCATAATCGCAACGTGGTAGCCCATATCGCGGTAATATTCCGCCAGGGTAAGTCCCGAGTAGAGACTGGCCTCACGGGCCGCTACCGGCATGTTGGAGGTATTGGCGATCAAAGTGGTCCGGTCCATCAGAGGATTGCCGGAACGGGGGTCGGTCAATTCCTGGAATTCCTCCAGAACCTGGGTCATCTCATTGCCGCGCTCTCCGCAGCCGATATAGATGATAATGTCCGCATCGGACCATTTGGCAATCTGATGCTGGGTCATGGTTTTTCCTGTACCGAATCCACCGGGGATACAGGCCGTACCGCCTTTTGCAAGGGGAAACAGGGTATCCAGGATACGCTGGCCGGTGATAAGCGGCCGGGATGCCGGATAACGCTTGCCTACGGGCCGCGGAATACGGATCGGCCATTTCTGCGCCATCGGGAGTTTGAGCTCCGAACCGTCCTGACGCCTGAGAGTGACAAGCGGGTCGTGTATCGTGTATTTGCCGTCGGGAACAACGTCTATTACCGTTCCTTCTATGCCCGGAGGGATCATGACTTTGTGGACAATGGCCCTTGTCTCCGGAACTTCGGCGATGATGGAGCCCTGATACAGCGTGTCGCCTTTTTTTACCGTAAGGCGGGTATCCCACAGTCTGCCGCCGTCCAGCGATTCTACGCTGACGCCGCGGTCGATGTAGGCGCCGCCTGTTTTTTTGATTTCCGTCAGTGGGCGTTCGATTCCGTCGAAAATATTGGTGAGGATGCCGGGAGCCAGGATGACCGATACGGGAGAACCGCTTCCGCTTACGCACTCGCCCGGTTTGATGCCGGATGTTTCCTCATATACTTCGATGGTGGTCCTTTCGCTGGTGAGGCCGATGACCTCCCCTACGAGCTTTTCGGTCCCGACATAGACCAGTTCGTTCATTTTAAAGCCCGGATCGCCCTTCAGGTAGACGATGGGACCGTTGATTCCGTATATAATGCCTGTGCGTTCCATCTTATCTGCCTCCTAACCGGAACTGGAATTTCTCGGAGATCTCTTCCAGTTTCGTTTTAAATGAATTGTCTATCAGGATGTTTTTGGACGGAATGACGGCGCGGATACCACCCAGAAACGTGGTATCGCTCAGCTTTATATCCGCCCCGGTATGAAGCGCGATGCGGTTGAGCTTGTCGGCGTCCGACGGATCGAGATAGACGGTCATCGGAGCTTTCTGGGCGAAATCCATCGCCTTTTTTACCTCCGACTCAAGAAAATGCTGATAGTCGGCGGAATCCATGAAGAGAGCCAGGCGGTTGCGCAGCTCGCTGATCAGCATGGTCTTAAGCTCTTCCTGCTTTTTGCTGTATTCGCGTTTGATGTTAATCTGTTCAATGGACAGCTGTTTGTTGATGTCGTGTTCGATTTTTTCAGCCTCGGCGGCCACCTGCATGTCGGCCTGACGGCGGGCGTCCCTTTTATGTTCCTCCAGAATGGATCTTAAGGAGGCGGTATAATCGGCCAGCATCCTGTCGCTGCGCTCTGTGGCATCCCCGTAACAGAGGGATTCAAAATGTTCCAGTTTTTCTTCTATGGTCAAGTATGTTCACCTGCTTTCCAAGTACTGCGCTAGAGTTTAAGACCAATGGCCTCATTGACATAGGCAGTGATAAAGTCCGGCTTGCGGCCGGTTCCGTGACGATCGGGAATTTCCACAAAGAGCGGGAAATTATGTTCCAGCCTGACACGGTTGATAAGGTCGGGAAAATCGCGCCCGAATTTTTCGGTCAAAAGCACGATGCCGATCTCCTTATCGGCGAGGACTTTATCAAGCGCCTCTTTTACTTCCTGCTGTTCATGGACAACAACACCCTCCACGCCGGCAAGGCGCATTCCAGTGAGGGTGTCGATGTTGTCGCTTATCAGGTACATCTTCATTATAATTTACCCAGGATCATGAAGGAGATGATCAGTCCGTAGAGGCAGACACCTTCGGCAAGGCCGGCGAAGATGAGGGATTTACCAAAGATGGAGGAATCCTCACTGATAGCGCCCAACGCGGAGGAGGCAGCGGCGGAAACGGCGATACCGCCTCCGATGCCGGAAAGTCCGGTGGAGAGAGCGGCTGCGATGTAGCCCATACCTGCGGCAGCGCCTGCAGCGGTCCCGGCGGCTTCCTCAGCGGCATATGCGTTGCCGGAGAACATCAGGACGGACGCGGTGATGAGTGTTCCGAAAAACAGTAATACATTGACGCCAAGGGCTCTTTTGTACCTGCCCCTGGTCTTTTCACCTGCGGCAAATGCGCCGAAGGGAACGGCAATACTTAAGATGAGTGCGGCGGCTAATAAGATTTTGACTGTTAATGACATAATAGTAATCCTCCATTATTTTTATATTACCGGTGAAGGGCTTTCTAAGGGCATCCAGCACCGTTTTCAGTGTTCAGGCTTTTCTTTTACCGGCCTCAGGCTTTTCCGTAAGGGCGGAATTCACGTCCGCTGCCCTTGTAGAAACGGCTGAAGATTTCATAGTATTCCAGTCTCAGTACCTGGATTCCGACAATCAGTCCCTCCATCGCGCAGACGAACAGGTTGCCAATAATGACGACGGCCCAGTTTGGAGCTCCTGATTCGGCTCCGGCCAGCATCATGACGACTTCCATCATGGCCGCATGGCTGACGGCAAACGCGCCGACACGGACAAAGGACAGGGTGTTGGAGAAGTAGCTGAGCAGCATCTCAAACATTTCAAAGAATCCCTGGACAAAGAACATGGCACGGGACTCCGAATGTTTTCCGGCCTGTTTTTTGACGAGCGCTGCCAGCGGTTCCTTCAGGAAAATGATAATTAACGGTATTCCGAACATGACAGCCAGCACGCCGGCGGCGGGAAGTGTTTTTCCCATCATGAAGAGAACGACAACGGCCAGAACGCTTCCATAGAAGACAAGGCCGGCCAGACCGTTGGTATCGAACCAGGATTTTTCCGGATCCTTAAAACGGATCGAATTAATGATGTTCAGTATCATGGTCAGCACGATAATTCCCATTCCCAGGGCGACTGCGACGATAAATACGGTGTTGAGCTTTCCAATAAACGGCAGGTTCATCATCTGGGCGGCAGGCCGCAGCCAGAGCGGATGGAGGATATCTTCAAATCCGAAGATACTGCCAAACAGGAAACCGAATATGGTGGAAAAGAATCCGCAGCAGGAAATAACGGCGGCCAAATCCATCTTTTTCACGCGGTAGAGCGCATATCCGCCGCACAGGAGGAGCAGTCCCTGCCCAACGTCGCCGAACATGAAGCCAAAGAGGAAGGAGTAGGTGACGGCAATCAGGATCGTGGGATCGAGTTCTCCGTATGCCGGAAGTCCGTACATCTTAATAAACATCTCAAACGGGCGGAACAGTTTCGGGTTCTTCAGCTTCGTAGGCGGAGGAGTGAGCAGGTTGTTGTGATCATCCTCCACGAGGCAGAATGTCTTATCATCCAGCTCTAATTCTTTACGGAACTGATCGGCATCCCGTTCCGTCATCCATCCGCAGAGGATGTAGAACGTGTTGACGTCGTGGTTTGTACATGCGGCCAGTTTCCTCACGTTAAAGTTCGTGTTGTAGGAGTTGAGCTTTGTGTAAGCGTCCAGGATGTCCTGCCTGTTGTCTTCCAGGATCCGGTTGATTTGCTGATTCGTTTCCGCAAGTTCGGATTCTGCTTTCCGGATCTCTTCCTCCAGGGCGTCGATGGCCTCACCCGGCGTTCCGTTATATTCATCCGGCACGATAAAACGCTCAAAGTGAAGCGATGTGTAAATGGCGTCGATTCGTTTGGAGATGACGGCCGGTACAAAGTAGACGATGGAAACATAATTTTCATCCTCATGGCATTTGTAGAGGATGGTATCTAACGATTCATAGACGACCTTCTCAAATTTTGCATAATATTCCCGCGGGATCCGGCCGAACCGGAACCTGATGTGCTGGAAATGCAGAATCGACCTGATATCGTAATCCAGTTCCCTGAACGGAAGGATTTTATTGTGGGAAGTCCGCAGCGTATCCAGTTCCCCTTCCAGTTTTGTCTTGTTCACCATAAAATCCGCCAGGGCTTTATCGACCCGGATGACCGTCTCAGACGCCTTTTCTATGGAAATATCCCTGCTGTCCGGCAACAGAGTTCCCTTTGCCGGTGTTTCCGCGGTTTTGGCCGGACCACTCGTTTTCAGGGAGCCGACCAGGCGGGAGGCTCTTGTAAAGAGCTCTTTGTAGGGATTGATTTCAATATAAGGGCGGAGGTCTTTTACGGTTTTCAGCTCGGACAGAGCATTCTCAATCTGAATCTCATATTTACTGAGATACTGATTGACAACCCGGTCAATATCTTCTTTGGGACCGGTTATGCTTAGAAATTTCATTTTTTCTATCACGTCGCATTCCCCCCTGTTTCATGTTTTTCTATAATATCCAGAATTTCTCCGGCATCAAGGCGATAGCGGATTCCTTCTATAACTGTAATGATTTTCCTCAGCTCTTCCTCTTTGAAATACAGGTAGGAGTAGAGCGAGGCAATGGAGTACGGATTCCTGGCGGCGGCCGTCCTGTGGATGTGGGCCAGTATCACGTCGTAGAGGATTTCCAGGTTTGGCTTTTCATCTAGCGCGGCCTGTTTGGTCTGGGAACCGTACCATGTTTCCGAAAGCGCGGAAAAATATTCATCCATGCTTTCGGCGGCAATCAGCTGTTCAAGCTGGCTGTTTCGCAGGCGGTAACGGATGGGGATGAGAAGCTTTTTCACTTCCGCCCCCGGGATGGTGTAATACCGCTTGGTCCTGTAAATCCACTGAAGGTTCAGCAAATCCAGTTTTGTTCCGAATCCCTGCAGGATGGTCTCCTGTTCCCTCTTCGGAATATTCTTTTTAATCGCTTTCCAGGTGACATTGAAGTAATAGAGATCCAGCGCCATCTCATAATCAAAGTGGCCCCCGTCACCGGAATCGCGGATGCGCGCCAGCAGCGGGTAATAAACCGTGCCCTCCAGGCTGTCGATGAACTCATCCGTTGTGGCGGCCGTGCCGATGGCTGCCAGATCCAGTTTGGAATGGGAACGGAAAAATTCCTCGTATCGGGACAGGCCGACCGGAACCGGCTGATGGGCCGCCGCATTCCTCAGGCAGCTCTTCATGATATCTATCTCGAAATGCATAAAATACAGCTTGAAAAAACGCCTCTGTTTTATGTTTGAAAAACGGTACAGCCTGGCGTAATCCCTGTACAGGGAACCGGCCAGGAGCCGTTCAATGGTTCCCCGGTGCAGATCCTCACTGTCCATATCGGGGAACACGCCCGAATAGGCCGGAAAGCCGCGTAAAAATTCTACCGCTTCCGGTACGCTTTCCAGTCCGGCCATGGCCTGGTACTGATCCCTGGTGAGGAGCTGTCCCGTCATGGCCCGGACCTTGGTAGTCAGCCCGCTGTAGGCCAGAAGTCCTCTCATAAGAATCACGCTCCTGTCATTTCTTTAAATAGCTGTTCCACATAGGTCTGGCTCTGGCACTTATAGTGGTTCTCCAGTTTCTGAATCATATGTTCCGCCCGGCTTCTCTGGCAGGACAGCTTCTTCTGCATCTCGGCTTCCATGGAAGTCCGGACTTCGGCAATCCGCGCCTCGGTCTCAGCTTCCAGAGCCTGATTAAATTCTTCCGTCTCTTTATGGATCTGATCCGCAATATCCTTTTTCCGGGCAGCGGCATCTTCCATAATTTTTACGGCTTTATTTTCGATTAAAGATATTTTTCCTATAATCCGGTCCATTTAAGGCACCTCCTGTGGTTATTATAAACTTGTGCCACGTTATTGAAACTATTATACGCATAAATGCAGGAAAGAATCCGGCAGGAACAAAGGATTCTCACCGTTTCCAACAACAAAAAGCACGCCTGGCGGACTTTTCATTGCCACTCAATAAAAAAACCATAGCAGAATCGGGAAATTCCGCTATGGTTCTTGGACAATCAAAATAAAGAATCAATATCAGCCAATGGAATCCTGTCTTCTGTCATTCAGTTATTGGGTGACAGGTGCGAGGTATTCCTTTGCAACGTAAGCGTCCTGGCCGTTGTATCTGATAATACACCATCTGTCATCATGATCACGCACATATTCAACTTCTGCATCCCTGGCCAGCTGTACAACGATTCTTCCGTCTGTAGCAGGAGTGGCCCGAACATTTAACGTGTCGGCATTGACTTTGTATTTTACAGTTGCAGCCTCTGTTGTCGGTTCTTCAGTTGGGGTCTCTGTTTCGGTCGGTACCGGATCCGTCATTTCTGTCGAGACAGCCGGTGCAGTCGTTTCCGGGGCCTTTTCTTTTCCCGGGTGAATCATCTTGATGATAAAAATTAAAACTACAATAATAGCAATCAGTAAAAGTGGTTTGATAATGCTTCCGGCATCGAAGGAAGGACCGGAAGACTGCACCCTGCGCCGGCTGCCTGTGCCGCTTCGGGAGGATGACCGCCTGTGCTGGGGTTCGTCGCTGCGCCGTCTTGCAGATGAGGCCTGCGCCGGTTTGCGCCGTTTCTCGCTGTAATCGTTGGCGAAGGTGTATACCTCCTGTGAAAGAAGATGGTGGGCCTGGTTGGCATTGTAGGCGCTGTTGTCTTCCTCGTGGATGGCCTTGTTGCCAATGGTCCTGATCTTGTGGTAATGTTCGCAGGTGGTCTTACTGATAATTCCGTCATCGTACAGGGCGTCAATCATATCAATGAGATTGCCCTCCATAACACCCGATTTGTCACAGAGGCACTTTACCATAAACTCAAGTGTCTGGCGGGCTTTCACCATCGCCATGTTATATTTTTTCTGCCCGATAAGGCGTTCCGTATCCCGTACTCCGCTTTGGATCTTATCCCAGCTGTTTGTGCCTGGATTGTCTGTATTGTTCATAGGCCGTCTCCTTTGTATCAGTAATGCTTAAGTCTTAATTAACCCTATTATAATATATAGGAAAATTTTATGCACCTATATTTTGAAATAAATTTATAAAATTAGGAAAAATGTAATATATATCTTAGAATTATTGGAACAGTAGCAGAATTTACAGATTAACTTGCATAAAAATGACTGAAATGGTAAGATAGTAAAATAAAAAGAATGAAAAAAACAGGAAAAAAAGATGTAAAGAACACCGGGAGGAAACAGTATGAGACTACGCCATATACCGGGCGCAGAGCAGATGATAGAGGAAAGCCCCTTCGTAATTCAGAAACCGGAAGAGCGGAAGGGAAAGTGGCATGAGGTTTTTGGGAATCACAATCCGATTTATATAGAAGTAGGCATGGGCAAGGGAAAATTCATTATGGAGCTGGCCCGGACAAACCCCGAGGTTAACTATATCGGCATAGAGCGGTATTCGACCGTAATGCTGAAAGCGCTCCAGAAGAGGGAGCAGCTTCAGCTGTCCAATATTTATTTTATGTGCGTTGACGCTAAAAATATGGCTGAAATTTTTGAGCCGGGCGAGGTCGCCAGGATTTATCTGAATTTTTCCGATCCGTGGCCCAAGGACAGACATGCGAAGAGAAGACTTACATCGCCTCAGTTTATGGAGGTATACGATAAAATTTTGAGCAGAGACGGCAGAGTGGAATTCAAGACGGATAACAGGGGACTTTTCGACTATTCCCTGGAATCGGTGCCTGAAGCGGGATGGAAGATCCTTGAATCTACATTCGATCTTCATCACAGTGAGATGGCGGAAGGAAACGTAATGACCGAATATGAAACAAAGTTTGCGGCAGAGGGAAAACCAATCTGCAAGCTGACGGCTGTCAGATAGTATACGAACCAGAGAAAGCGCGCCATAAGAGCTGACGGTAATCTGCATGCGGTGAATCAGCATATAATGTAGCAAACAGCAGACGGCAGGTGTGCAGAATGAGTATGAAGGCCAGAATTACCCGTGAATTGTCGAAGGCGACCAGTGATAAAACGGAGCTTAATAAAACCGTTTTGAAATGGAAAAAGCATTTTGACGAGGTGGGTAAAGTGATAGACACTGACAGAAAAAAGAAGAAGTAGGAGGAGCTGCGAATGGAGACAAGATTTACGAGTGAGAATTTTGAAACAGAAGTTTTAAAATCAAATATACCGGTGCTGGTAGATTTTTATGCAGACTGGTGCGGCCCATGCAAACTGATGGCGCCCGTAGTCGAACAGCTGGCCAGTGAATATGATGGCAGGATAAAGGTCGGTAAAGTAAATATAGACGAGAGCGCGGATCTGGCTATGAAATACGGAGTCATGTCAATTCCTACCCTGATCGTATTCGGCAAGGGCCAGGTAATCCGGAAAGAAGTCGGAGTACAGACAAAAGCGACCATCGTGAAGGCGATTAACCAGGCTATCTGATGACTGCGCCGGCCGGTACGGCCGCGATTGGAATGATAAAACTGAATAAAGACCAATAGAAAGATCAATTTTGGAGAGGGTGTTACGAGATCACTTGAGAAGAGTGGAGGAGTGACACCTTCTTTTGTGTGAGGGATTGACCTTGTTTTAGTGAGGAGGAGGAACTGATTTATGACACTGATTCAGTTAAAGTATGCGATCACAGTCGCCGGTGCGAATTCAATGAATGAGGCATCCCGGCTGCTTTTTATCTCACAGCCCAGCCTGTCGGCCGCCATCCGGGAGCTGGAGGACGAGATAGGCGTGGAACTGTTCAAAAGGACGAACCGCGGCGTTTTCGTTACGCCGGAGGGGGAGGAATTTATCGGCTATGCCAGACAGGTGGTCGAGCAGTACCAGCTGATTGAGACAAAGTATGTGTCCAGGGAGAGTACGAAAAAGAAGTTTAGTGTTTCCATGCAGCATTATACATTTTCCGTCAATGCCTTTGTGGAGATGGTCAGGCAGTTTGGAATGGATGAGTATGAGTTTGCGATTCATGAGACAAAGACGTATGAGGTGATCGAGGATGTAAAGAATTTTAAGAGTGAAATAGGAATTCTGTATATCAACGATTTTAACCGCAAGGTTCTGACAAAACTGTTCCATCAGTTTGATCTGGGATTCCATGAGATACTGAAATGCAGCATTTACGTCTATATGTGGAAGGGACATCCGCTGGCAAAACGGGAGCTGATTACGCTTCAGGAGCTTGAGGAGTATCCATGCCTCTCATTTGAACAGGGCAGCTATAATTCCTTTTATTTTGCGGAGGAAGTTCTCAGTACTTACGATTATAAACGGTTGATCAAGGTCAACGACAGGGCTACAATCTTAAACCTGATGGTGGGGCTGAACGGTTACACGCTCTGCTGCGGCATTATCTGCGAGGAATTGAACGGCACGGATTTCTGTGCGGTGCGGCTGGACAGCGACGAGGTTATGTCGATTGGGTATCTGGCGCGGAAAGGGATGGCTATCAGCCCTTTGGGGCAGAAATATCTGGAGGAGATTGCGAAGTACAGAGATAAGGCGCTGCGGTAGGCGCAGGGCAGAAGAAAATAAAAAATCGTGGTAACAGGCAGCTGGCTATAGGATTATCCTATAACTGGCTGCATTTTTTATGAATTAGCGCAACGATCAGGGAGGTGATATACTGTGATGCATCAGAAGAGAGACGGTTTTTTGGAAAACGTCTCAGGGCAAGAGGGGGAATGGAACGTGATACGGTTTGAACATGTCAGCAAAGAGTATTCCTCGCGGAGCAGCGAGGTTGTGGCGGTGCGGGATGTGTCTCTGGAAATAGAAAAAGGTGAAATATTCGGTATTATCGGATTCTCCGGCGCCGGTAAGTCCACACTGGTGCGTTGTATCAATCTGCTGGAGGTACCAACCAAGGGAAGCGTTTATTTCGCCGGCGTGGATTTGACAAAGGTGAGCGCCGGGGAGCTGCGGAATTACCGCCGTAAGATTGGAATGATTTTTCAGCAGTTCAACCTCCTGGAGCAGAGAAATGTCATAGACAATGTCTGCTATCCTCTGGAGATTGCCGGAGCCAAACGGAACCAGTGCAGGGAACGGGCAAGGGAACTGCTGAAGCTGGTGGATTTGGAGGAAAAGGAAAACGCCTATCCGGCGCAGCTTTCAGGAGGGCAGAAGCAGAGAGTGGCGATAGCAAGGGCTCTTGCAACCGAGCCGGAAGTGCTCCTCTGCGATGAGGCAACCAGCGCGCTGGACCCCATAACAACGAGATCAATTCTGGAACTGCTGAAACAGATTAATGAGCGTCTGGGTGTCACAATTGTGGTAATTACCCATGAGATGAAGGTGGTGCAGCAGATTTGCACAAGAGTGGCCGTAATGAACGGCGGGAGCATCGAGGAGACCGGCACGGTCCGGGATGTCTTCCTGAATCCGAAGACGGAGACGGCCCGCAGGCTGATTCTTCCGGACAAAACGGGCCTGGAGGAGACAGATGGGAAACATGTGCTCCGGATTGCATTTGACGGCCAGTCGGCGTCGGAACCCGTTATCTCGGCTCTCAGCCTGAACTGCAATGCAATGGTAAGCATTCTTGGGGCCAACACGGAAAATATCGGCGGCAAGGCCTACGGCCAGATGCTGATTGAGCTGCCGGAGGACAGGGAAAAAGTAGAGAAGATACAAAAGTATCTGAAGGGACATCATATTTATTTTGAGGAAGGAGGTGCAGAGGCATGAGCCGGGAAATGATTCTGCTTTTATTAAAAGGAACGGGGGAAAGCCTGTATATGACATTATTTTCTTCCGCTATGGCCTATCTGTTTGGAATTCCTCTTGGAGTCCTCCTCTATGTGACGGACAGCGGGGGGATTTGCAGAAACAGGAAGATAAATGCCATTGTGGGCGTTGTGATCAACTTACTGCGTTCGGTGCCTTTTCTGATTCTGCTGGTAGCAATTCTGCCGTTCACGCGGTTTGTGGCAGGAACGTCGATAGGTTCTACGGCTACGGTGGTGCCGTTAATAGTTGCGGCTACGCCCTTTGTGGCACGGATGGTGGAATCTTCGCTGAAAGAAGTTAACTCCGGCGTGATTGAGGCGGCCAGGGCCATGGGCTCCTCGCCAATGCAGATTGTACGCAAGGTACTCATTCCCGAAGCGGGACCCTCCCTGCTGGTGGGAAGTACAATAGCCGTTGCCACCATTCTCGGATATTCAGCCATGGCGGGATTCACCGGAGGCGGAGGCCTGGGGGCAATCGCCATCAACTATGGATACTACCGTTACCAGTCGGGGACAATGCTCGTCACAGTTGCGCTGCTGGTTGTTATCGTCCAGCTGTTCCAGGAATTTGGAATTCGGCTTGTACAGCGGGTGGATAAGAGGAGCCGGTGATAAGGCGGGACAGCAGAGACCGAGCAGCAGGAACAGAATAGCTGAGGCAAAAGAACAGAGATAGAGCAGCATAGAAAGAACGGTAAAAGTAAAGAGAATTAGTCAGAAGCCATACAACAATAAATCATTAAAATAAATGAACAATTTAGAGGAGGAGAAAGATTATGAAAAAGGGATTAATTGCAGTATTAGCAGGAGTTTGCGTAGTATCAACAGCTTTGTCCGGCTGTGGAAGGCCGGCCGCCGCAAGTGAGAAGGATACGGTCATCAAAGTAGGGGCAAGCGTAACGCCCCACAGTGAGATTCTTAATGCCGCAAAGGAAGAATTAAAATCCAAAGGCTATGATTTGGAAGTTGTGGAATACAATGATTATGTTCTGCCAAACACGGCTCTGGAAAACGGAGAGCTGGATGCCAATTATTTTCAGCATCAGCCTTACCTGGACAATTTCAATGAGGAAAATAAAACACATCTTGTGTCGGCTGTAAAAGTGCATTTTGAGCCATTTGGCATATACGGAGGAAAGACAACCGATTTGAAGGCGTTAAAAGAAGGCGCGATTGTTGCCGTTCCCAACGACACCACCAATGAGGCCAGAGCGCTGCTGCTTCTGGAGGCTCAGGGGCTGCTGACACTTAAGGAAGATGCCGGTCTTACGGCGACGGCAGTCGACATCAGGGAAAACCCGCTGAACCTGGAAATCAAGGAACTGGAAGCGGCACAGTTGGCCCGCTCCCTGCAGGATGTGGATATTGCCTGCATCAACGGAAATTATGCTATGGAAGCCGGGCTAGAAACAAAAGATACTCTGGCCGTTGAGGCATCCGACTCACTGGCAGCCCAGGCTTATGCCAATATTCTTGCGGTAAAAGAAGGAAACGAGAACACGGAGAAGACAAAGGCTCTGAGCGAAGCGCTGACTTCGGATACGGTTAAGAAATTTATCAATGAAAAATATGACGGAGCGGTGGTGCCGGTATTCTAAATAAAAGGATAGTGAAATATGGCACAGAAGATGATAAAGAGCAGCTGTAAAGAGGGAGGGACGAGTGTTTCCTGCCCTCTTTACAGTTGTAAGGTTCAAGAGCCGAAAATGGGAGAGATTTAATTTAATATATAATTTGGACATGTTTTTTACAAAATTTTTAAAAAAGAGGTTGACATTTTATGATGATTGAGATAGAATAATTCATGCGTCACAAAAAGTGACAAAACAACAATAAATACGCGCCTTTAGCTCAGTTGGTAGAGCAGTAGACTCTTAATCTATTTGTCCAGGGTTCGAGTCCCTGAAGGCGCACTGAAGAGTACTGATTTTGTAGACTGAGAGCTACGGGGTCGGTGCTTTTTTTTGCGTTGTAATAGCAAGGGATTTGAGGGATTATGGGAATTGTTACTATTTATAAAATAAATGGTTAAGTAAAAAGCAGAACAGCAATTTAGCGATTTAAAGTGCGTGTGTTGCAAATATGTTGCAGATTTAAAAAAACTTATTGAACCTTTATTGCATTCCTAGCTATTATGTACGAAACCAGGGATGCTTGTAAAGAATTCTATCACGACATAAATATCATATTAAAAGTTCTGGCTAAAAATGTTTTAAAATAGCAGATTAATATCACGCATCCAGTAAACAAGTGAGAACCCCCTAGTTTACGGTAGCTCAAGAACGCGGAGTGTACAGGCTATCGTTTCTTGCATAACTAAGATAAATAGCATATAATATAGATAGAAAGATGTGTAAAGCAAGTATCAAATGGAAAAACTAATGTAGAGGCCTGATTTGTGGAAAGGAGCAAGATGTTTATGACACAATTACGAGAACAGGCAATAGAAATGATAAAGGAAATACCGGAAGACAAAATTATATATGTAGTAAATATATTAAAAAATGTTCGGGATTTATCAGAGCAGCCGAAGAAGGATCAGACGCTGGAAAATGATAGACAGATTCTAAGGGAGCAGTTGGAACAGTATCGGGGAAGGCTGCCCAAGGAGTTTGATTACAAAAAGGAGTTGGCAGAGGCGAGGGATGAAAAATATGCAGATTTTGCTTGATACGAATGTTCTTATAGATTATCTGATGGCGAGAGAGCCATTTAAAGCAAGCGCTGAATATATTTTGAATGCCTGTATTGCAAATGAGATAGAAGGATGCATAGCCGCACATAGCATATCAAATCTTTTTTATATTTTAAGAAAATCATATACGGTTGATGAAAGACGAGATATGCTCAGTGTGCTGTGTAAGATACTTCCAGTGGCGGGCATTGATGACGCTATGATTCAGCGCGCGCTGCAAAACAAAGCGTTCGATGATTTCGAGGACTGCTTGCAGATGGAATGTGCTATAAGTGTTAAAGCTCAATTTATTATTACAAGAAATCTTGCAGATTTTAAATACTCTACGATTACTGCCATATCGCCGGATGAGTTTGTCAGTAAATATATGCGGAAGTAGGTTAAAATTTTTGCTAATTTCTTTGCAAATTAAAAGTATTAGATATAGAAAAAGAACATTTTATAGAGAGTATCTGAAGAAAAGGGGCTAAAAAAACTGATTTGGAGAAGAAAAATCCGATGACGGAAATTTTAAGCTATTTGTCCAGGGTTCGAGTCCTTGAAGGCGCACTGAGAAGTGTTGGTTTTGCAGAATGAGAGCTGCGGGGGGCGGCGCTTTTTTTATGCGTGTAATATCAAGGGTTTTTAGAGAACACGAGAATAGCTACTGTTATTTGCTCGCTGACTGCAATATATTAACCTGTCTATTATTCTAGGGCAGAAGTATGCAGTGACGGAGTATTGCCCTGAAAGGTTGACCGACTATATAAAAAGAATGTTGGATCAATATAGGGATAATCCTCAGGGGAGAATCTCGCAGCGGATGAGACAGGAGGCTCTAAATAAGATTAGCGATGCCCCGAAAAAGCAGATATTATGCCAGTTGAGTATGTGAAAACCAGGGAACTGCTGTGGAGGAGTGAAAGTAAGGAGATCCTGTCCGAATAAAACATATTTGCACATCTCATTTTGGACGGTAATACAAGGAACCACAGCAGAAAAATGTTGCAATCTTGTTGCAAATTAAAAAATAATAATACGAAATCAAACGGATTATATGGCCGAAGCTGAGAAAAAACACGGAAAAATACGGTAAAAAAATATGTCAGAACTCTTAATCGATTTGTCCAGGGTTCGAGTCCCTGAAGGCGCATTGAAAGTACTGGCTTTGTAGACAGAGAGCTACAGGGGCGGTGCTTTTTTTATGCTGTAATAACACGGAATTGGGGAAAAGTGAGAATGGTTCCTGTTTACAGAAAACACCAATGCAGTCGACCGGAAGAGTTGATCGATTATACAAAAAGAATGCTGGATCAATATGGAGAGAATCCGTAAGAGAAAATCTTGCAGCAGATGAGACAGCAGGACTCTGTATGGGCATCTTTAGCGGTGTGCTGAAAAAAGCCTGTATTATACCGGCGGGTATGGACAGCTATGACAAGAACCGTGTAAGTATCCGCATGAATATCACAGTATCTTTCCGGCCATCCTGAACGTATATCAACAAATCTAAAAATTCCAGACAAAAAATCATATTCTCACAACCAGACGAAAATGGTATAATGAACCGAAAAGGCGATAAAACACTCGGCTCCGAAGGAGGAATGCGCCTTTGTTACAGGGATAAAAGTTTGGGAAGGAGGCCCCCCATGAATATTGTATCAGGTGAAGGCGAGAGCCGGGAATTGCAAAAGTCTTCAAAAACGGATACCGATGTTTTAACCGGGACGATTTTAATTGATAAAGATTACCGTATCATTTACTATAACGACTATGCAAAAGAAATTCTTTCTGCCGAGGATGATGCAATTTCGCATCAATCGGTAAAACGTTTTCTCGGCAAGTCATTTTTTCTGCCGGACGAGCCGGACGGAGAAAAGACGTTCCACTATGAGATACAGGGCCGGCAGGTATTTGTCACCGTGTCCAGGTGGGCCTGCGGGGATGAAAAAGACGGGCCGACCTATCTGATTCTGCTGCTTCTGGGAGCAAAACCGTCACAGAACGAGATGGAGGAGTACGCCAAAAAGCATGTGCTTCAGGACTTACAGGAGATCATAGAGGCATCCTTTGACGGAATTCTGGTGACGGATGCCGAGGGGAATGTGGAGATCGTGAACCAGGGATATGTACATAATACGGGCATCACGCGGGAGGAGCTTTTGGGGCGGAACATCCTGCATCTGGTCAATCCCGTATGGATGAAACAGTCGGTGGTGGGAATGGTGCAGGAGAAAAAGGAAACCGTCTCTCTCCAGCATATGACCAGGAACGGGAAATCAATTATCGTGACTGGCACGCCGATCTTTGACGAGCAGAAGAATATCAGGAAAATAGTTGTAAACTCCAGGGATATATCGGAAATTTATGCCCTCAGTGAGAAACTGGAATCAGCCAAAAAGATGGAAGAGATCTACATGCAGAGGCTGAAACAGCAGGAGGAGCGAGGCGAAACGGCCGACGATGTGGTCATCGTCAACCAGGACATGCAGAATGTGTTCCGCCTGGCCAAAAAACTGGGGAATTTTAACACAAACGTTCTGCTTACCGGGGAGTCCGGTGTGGGCAAGGACGAGGTGGCAAAATTCATTCATAAAAACGGCCTGCGTTCCACAAAGCCCTATGTAGCGGTTAACTGCGGGGCGGTACCGGAAAATCTGCTGGAATCTGAGTTGTTCGGATACGAAAGCGGAGCCTTTACAGGAGCCCTCAAATGCGGCAAAAAAGGTCTTTTTGAGCTGGCGGACGGCGGCGTGCTGTTTCTCGACGAGGTTGCGGAGATACCGCTGAGCCTGCAGGTTAAACTGCTGCGGGTGCTGGAGAACCGGGAAATCATGCGCCTCGGGGGAACGAAGCTGCTCCCCCTGAACGTGAGAATTATCGCCGCAACGAACCGGGATCTTCCCGCTATGATTAAGAATGGAAGTTTCCGCGAGGATCTCTATTACCGTCTCAATGTGGTAAATATCCGGATACCTCCCCTCCGCGAGCGTAAGGATGAGATTCCGCTTTTCTGCCTGAAATTTGTCCACCATTATAACAGGCAGTATGGGGAAAATAAGAAGCTGACCTATCCGGTTATTGATGAATTCCAGAAGTACTCCTGGCCGGGCAACATAAGGGAATTAAAGAATGTGATAGAGAACATGTTTGTGCTGTCCGACGGCGAGTATCTGCAGGTCAAGGATATCCCGTGGAACTGCAGGAGGCAGAAGGTCCAAAACAGTTATGAAGGCGTATCGCTGGAGGAGGCGGTAGAGGAGGTGGAGAGAGCGCTTCTGAAAGAGGCCAAAGAGAAATTTCACACGACCCGCCAGATTGCCGAGTATTTAAAGGTGAATCAGTCCACGGTAGTCCGGAAGCTGAAAAAATACCGGCTGTGATGCCTTCCTGCCTGTAAAGTCCGCCAACAGAACCAAAAGAAGTACGGACGGAGCAGAGATACCATCCAACAGAATAAAAATTCCAATTACCAGTATGCCGTTAGGCGTCTTTATGCAAGAATGCATCAAAGATGCAAAACGGCATCATTTTTTTACCTTTTTTCTCTTTTAGAACATGTCTTATAAGAATATTTTATTCAAAACAGGCCCACAATCCATTTTTTACGTTTCCTTTTGTCCCAATACGGCTCTATTTTAAGGAGTATTTAAGACGAATAAACAAATAAAAAGCAGAAAACCAAACTAATTTATCAAAAACTGTAGATTCCGGCACCGAAAATGAAACAGATGGCACGGAAATTGCTTTTAAGTAAAGCAGAAAAGGGAAAGGAGTTTACAGTATGACGTCAAAAGAAATGCTGAACCAGCTTTTGGAACAGCATTATCAAAACGCGATGGAGGCAAAACGGCAGGGGCGGCTCGTAGCCTGGGCAACTTCGATATCACCCCAGGAGCTGTTGGAGACTATGGATATCGCCGTAGTTTACCCGGAAAACCACGCGGCTGCCATCGGAGCCAGGAAATGTGCTCTGGATTTGCTTGAACATTCTGAGGCCAACGGCTACTCGGTGGATATTTGTTCCTATGCCCGGGTGAACCTGGGCTACATGGAGGTACTCAGCAGCCCGGCGGGAGACATTCCACTGCCGGATCTGATCTTCTGCTGCAACAATATATGTAATACAGTGCTGAAATGGTATGAGAATATTGCAAGGGAACTGAATATCCCGATGATTATCTTCGACCTTCCGTTCAACCATGAATATGAGGTGACGGAACAGAACGTGCGTTATATAAAAGGCCAGCTTACGGATGCCATCCGGAAACTGGAACAGCTGACGAAAAAAAGTTTTGACTATGACAGATTCCACGAGGTTATGAAAATATCATCGGAGACGGCCAGATGGTGGAAAAAAGCTTCGCTGATGGCCAGGGCGAAACCATCCCCCCTAAATGGGTTTGATTTATTCAACTATATGGCGGTCATTGTCTGTATGCGGGGCCGGAAAGAGGGACTGGAACTTTTTAAACTGTGGGTTAGGGAATTAGAGGAAAAACAGGCGGCCGGGCTGGGGCCGTGGAAGGATCAGGAAGAGAAGATCAGGATCTTGTGGGATGGAATCGCATGCTGGCCGTATCTCTCATCCACCTATAAGACACTCAAGAAATACGGTATCAACTTAGTGGCGTCCACGTACCCGGACTCCTGGACTATCCTGTATGAAGCCGGAGACTTAGACGGAATGGCCCGCGCCTACAGTTCGAATTATGTTAACCGGAATCTCGATTTTGGAGTGGACAACCTGTCGGAACTGGTGAAAGAGTTTTCAGTAGACGGCCTGATTTTCCATTCCAACAGAAGCTGTAAACTGATGGATTTCAGACAGTTTGAAGTGGAGCGCCGTGTAGTGGAACGAACCGGAGTGGCTGCGGTGGTTTTTGACGGCGACCAGACGGATCCGAGGGCCTTCTCCCTGGCACAGTTTGAGACCAGGATTCAGTCCCTGGCGGAGACCATAGAGGAGAAAAGGAAAGGAGGTGTGCAGAATGGGGGAGTTTGAACAATTGATTCATAAGCTGTGCCGGGCGGCCGATCATCCGAAGGAGGCCATTCTGTGCGCCATGGAAAGGAGAGGGAGAAAGGCAGTGGGCTGTTTCCCGGTCTACACGCCGGATGAGCTTGTGGACGCCGCGGGTTTCCTTCCGGTCGGAATGTGGGGAGGCGGGGAAGAGACACCGCGGGTGGGGCAGTATCTTCAGCCCTTCTGCTGCTCTGTCATGAAGGCAAACATGTCCCAGGCTCTGAGCGGATCCTATGACATGCTCTCGGCTGTCCTGATTCCCACATTTTGTGACACCCTCAAGTGTGTCTGTGAGAACTGGAAAGCGGCCATACCGCATATTCCCGTTTTCCCCATGGTCTACCCGCAGAATATTGAGAGCGCCGTCTCTGCGGAGTATCTGGAAAACGAACTGATGAGAATCAGGGGAAAGCTGGAGCTTCTGTCGGGCCGGATAATCAAAGAACAGGAACTCGTGGAAAGCTGGAACAGGTTTGAGGCATGCCGGGCTGAAATGAGGGAGTTTACCGCATTAGCTGCGTTACATCCGGACGTGATTGGCATCGGCACCAGGCATAAGATTCTGAAAGCATACTATTTCATGGATAAAACGGATTACAGTGAGACGCTGGCCGCTATTAATGATAAGCTACGTCAAAGAGCAGCGCCTCCTGCCGGGGATTGGATCCGGGTGGTGGCAACCGGTTTGATGCTGGAACCGGATGCGGTTATCAATGCGCTGGAGAAAAATGGGATCTGCATCGCGGCAGATGATTTGTCTCAGGAGTCCAGAAGTTTCCGCATTCCCGGAACAGGGGAGGGCACTATTCTGCAAAGGATGGCCGCGCGGTTTCTGGCACAGAGGGGCGATCCGTTCCTCTGTGAACAGCAAAAGAGCAGGGGAAGCCGCCTGACTGAACTGGTAAGGCGAACGCAGGCGGATGGGGTTCTGATTGCCATGATGAAATTCTGTGAACCGGAGGAGTTTGATTTTCCCGTCTACAAAAAAGAGCTGGAACGGGAGGGAATTCCTTACCTGTATATCGAGCTGGAACAGTCGATGAGCTCCGCGGAAAGTGTCGGGACAAGAATAGAGGGATTCGTGGAAGTGTTGAATGAAAAGCGGGAGCAGCAGGGAGGTGTGAAATGAAGATAAACAATGTAACTGTGATTGGATGCGGCACGATGGGAAACCAGATTGCCATGCAGGCCGCTCTGTGCGGATACAGGGTCAAAAACTACGACTTAAACAGGGATATGCTACAAAAGGCCGAAAAGTTCGCAGGTGATTGGTTTGCCTCCAGAGTTCTAAAAGGAAAAATGGCACAGGAGACCGCGGAGGAGGCACAGAGCCGGCTGGTATTTACCGACTGCCTGGAGGAAGCGGGGGCGGGGGCCGATTTGGTGATTGAGGCGGTTCCCGACATCCTGAAGATTAAAAAACAGGTTCTGGGTGCGATAGACCGCTATACGCCGGAGCATACAATCTATGCAAGCAACAGCTCCTATATCGTGAGTTCCCTGTTTGCCGATGCGGTACAGAGGCCGGATAAGGTTGTAAATTTCCATTTTTTCAATCCGGCTCTGGTAATGCAGCTTGTTGAGATTGTAAAAGGGCCGCATGCGTCCGGGGAGACAATCGACACCATGATGGAGTTTGCGGTCTCGATTAAGAAAACTCCGGTACTGGTGAAAAAAGAGATTTACGGGTTTGTGGTGAACCGCATATTCAGCGCCGTGACAAAGGAAGCGTGCTATCTGCTGGATCAGGATATCGCATCGGCGGAAGATATTGATCTGGCGGTAAGAAAAGGGCTGAACCACCCGCTCGGGCCGCTGGAACTGCTGGACATGACGGGAATCGATTTGGAATACCACGTTCTGATGGAACGTTACCGGATGACCGGGAATCCCGCGGATAAACCGTCCGCCGCAATCGTGGAGCATTTTGCAAAGGGAGAGTACGGCAGAAAGACGGGAAAAGGTTTTTACCGGTATGAAGCAAACGAGGAGGACGGTTGAGAATGGGGCGGTTTATCAGACTGGAAATAAGGGAACATATCGCCTGGCTGTCAATCGACCGTCCTGAGGCATATAATGCGCTGTCAAGGCAGGTGGTGGACGAGCTGGACACGGCTCTCGACCGTGCGGCGGCAGACCGGAATATCAAAGTTCTGGTGATAAAGAGCAGGAAAAATTTTGCATCGGGAGCCGATATCAGGGAGATGGCGGATTTGACTCCCGGGGAAGCGCTAAACTTCTCTTTTGGCAGCACATTCGACAAGCTGGCCCGGATGAAAATCCCAACAGTGGCGGCCATTGAGGGATTTGCCCTGGGCGGCGGCATGGAGCTGGCCCTGGCCTGTGACTTTCGGATTGCCTGTGCGGATGCAAGGATGGGATTTCCGGAAATTACGCTGGGAATTATGCCGGGAGCCGGAGGAACCTTCCGTCTGCCGCGGCTTATCGGCGAGGCAAAGGCAAAAGAACTCATTTATCTGGGAAAGCAAATCACCGCGAAAGAGGCTCTGGATATCGGCCTTGTGAACCGGGTGGAAAATCGGGACTGCTTCTGTGATTCGGTGGAAAAGCTGGCGGAATGTTTAAGCGCCCAATCCGGTGCGGCATTGGCGGCGGTCAAACAAACGATAGAAGAAAACCTGCGGGAGCCGGATTTCGGGAAAGCGTCGGACAGGGAGCGGAAGAACTGGGCCGCGTTGTTTGCAGGGCCTGATCAGAAAGAGGGAATGAACGCTTTTCTCGAGAAGAGGGCGCCGGAATTCCGGTATTGAAAGAAAACGAGATAAGAGAGGGGAGGACGAAATGAGAAGTGTAGTAATTGTGTCGGCGTGCAGAACACCGATCGGAGCGTTGGGAGGAGCCTTCAGGAGCCTGGGAGCGCTGGATTTGACAATCCCGGTGATGCAGGCCCTGATTAAGAGGAGCGGCCTGGATGCGGCACTGCTTGACGATGTGATCTGGGGATGCAACTACCAGAAGACGTATAAGGAGAACAATCTGGCCAGGGTGGCTGCGGTGAAGGCCGGACTTCCGGTCACAGTGCCGGGAATTACGGTACACCGCAACTGTACCTCGTCGATGTCCTCGGTGCAGCTTGGATTTTATCAGATTATGGCCGGTGAGGCGGATTTTATCATGGCCGGAGGCACCGAAGTGATGAGCAATGCCCCGCATATTGTTGAGGGCGCGCGCTGGGGGAAAAAACTTGGCAACTTTGAAATCCGTGATTCCATGTGGGATTCACTTACCAACCTGGGAGTCGGGCCTGCCATGGGAATTACCGCGGAAAACCTGGCGGAGCGGTATGGCATCACCCGCGAAGAACAGGATGAACTGGCCCTGCTCAGCCAGCAGAGGGCGTGCCGTGCCATCGATGAAGGGAAGTTTCAGGCTGAGATTATCCCCATCGAAGTAAAGGGGAAAAAGAAGACGGTTCTGGTGGAGCAGGATGAATATCCGAAGAGGGACGCATCCCTGGAAGGGCTGTCCTCACTCCGGGCCTCCTTCAAGGAAGGGGGAACCGTGACGGCGGGCAATGCGTCGGGAATGAACGATGCCTCCTCCGGCGTTATCCTGGCATCCGAAGAGAAGGCAAGAGAACTCGGCCTCCCGCTCCTGGCCCGCGTCCTCTCCACGGCTACGGCCGGGGTGGAGCCCGACATTATGGGAATCGGGCCTGTCGGAGCCGTGGCAAAAGCGCTTGGAAAAGCCGGACTAACGCTTCAGGATATGGAACGGGTGGAGATCAATGAGGCGTTTGCGGCCCAGTATCTGGCCTGTGAGAAGGAGCTTAAGCTGAACCGCAATATTACCAACGTAAACGGCAGCGGAATATCACTGGGCCATCCGGTGGGAGCCACAGGTACGCGGATTATCACATCGCTTGTCTATGAACTTCTGCGGGAAAAGAAACGTTACGGCCTGGCATCGGCCTGCGCCGGGGGCGGCATGGGAACCGCGGTGGTTCTCGAAGCACTGAAAAATGAGGATCCGGGCCGCTTAAAAATGAAGAGCAGGAGGAGTTTTTAAATGTACAAGATGAGCGAGCTTAACGTCCGCTATCGGGAAAAGCTTGTAACGGCAGAGGAGGCGGTGAGAGCCGTCAAATCGGGAGACCGAGTCCACTACGGGCTGTTTGGTGGAATTGTGCGGGAGCTTGACCAGGCGCTGGCCCTGAGGACGGAGGAGCTTACGGATGTCACGGTCTATGCCACGATATGGGGAAACGGATACATACCGGCCATTTTACAGGCGGATCCGGGGGCGGAGCATTTTCACTACTGTAATACTCATTTCAGCGCATTGGACAGGAAGATGAATAAGGAGGGGGTATGCTGGTTCGTCCCGGTGCAGTTCCGTGAAAATCCGAAGCTGTTTGCCGAAAATGTGGACGGCGGAATTGATGTGGCCATGTTCCAGGTGGCTCCGATGGATGACTACGGTAATTTTAATTTCGGGCCGCAAATCGCGGAGTACTGGGGAATTTTAAAAAAAGCAAAAACCGTGATTGTGGAAGTAAACAAAGACATGCCGGTCAACCATGGGATGCAGAATGTGATTAACCTGAGCCGGATTGATTACGTGGTGGAGGGCAGGGGCTATCCGTTAAACTACCTGGAAGCGAAACCTGCGACGGATGTGGAACTGAAAATTGCGGAACACATCGTGCCACATATAAAAAGCGGAAGCACGCTGCAGCTTGGAATTGGTGGGATCCCAAACACCATTGGAGCCATGCTGGCCGAATCGGATGTGGAGGATCTGAGCGTCCATACGGAAATGTTTGTGGAAGCCTATTTAAAGCTTTATCAGGCCGGCAAAATTACCGGCAGTAAAAACATTGACAAAGGAAAAATGGTATACACCTTTGCCAGCGGCAGCAGGGAGCTGTTTGAATTTATCGACAACAATCCCATCACATGCGTGGCTCCTGTGGACTACGTCAACGACATAGGGGTAATCGGGAGCATCGATCGGATGGTATCCATCAACAGCTGCCTGCAGGTGGATCTCTTCGGCCAGGTCAACTCCGAGTCATCCGGCTGGCAGCATATCGGCGGCACGGGGGGACAGCTCGACTATGTTCTGGGAGCCTTCCACTCAAAAGGCGGGCAGAGCTTTTTATGTACTCCGTCGGTCCGGATTTCAAAGGACGGAAAGAAAGAATCCCTGATCCGGGCGAGACTTCCGGAAGGCAGCATTGTATCGGTACCGAGAAGCGCGGTTCATTATGTGGTGACCGAGTATGGGGCGGTCAATTTAAAGGGAAAGACCACCTATGAGAGGGCGGAGCTTCTTATATCCATCGCACACCCTGATTTCAGGGAGGAACTGGCTAAGGAGGCAAAACGTATGGGGATCAGCCGGGTGAGCAGCCGGGTTTTGGCATAAGGAAGAGTATTTAGTAACATTATTTATCGGCAAATCTATTACAGGGGGTAAAAGATATGACAGTTTACACAGTTTTAACAGATTTCGCATTGGCATCCTTTTTAATCTTGATCGGACAGCTTATCCGTGCAAAGGTGCCGTTTATCCAGAAGTATTTTATTCCGTCCAGTCTGATGGCAGGGTTCCTGGGACTGTTTGCTGGCAAGGAAATGTTGAACATTCTGCCATTCTCCGACTCAATGGGTTCTTATACCAGCGTCCTGATGATTGTAATTTTTGCTGCAATCGGCATTAACGGATTTACAATCAACAAGGGCGTTTTGAAGAGAGAAGCGGAACGCGTGGTGGGATACGGCCTGTACAAGGGGGCGCAGAGCGCTCTCCAATGGTGGCTTCCAGCGTTAGTAGGGGTGCTGGTCATCTCCAAAATCTGGCCGGATATTAACTACGGTTTTGGGCTGCTCCTGGCGGCAGGCTTTTTAGGCGGACACGGCACGGCGGCCGCGGTCGGGACAACGATGGCCGAACTGGGCTTTGCCGACGCCCCGGATCTTGCGATGACATCGGCTACGGTCGGCATTCTTGCCGGCGTGTTCGGCGGACTGATTTTTATCAAGTGGGCGACGGCAAAGGGCTATACCCAGTATATAAAAAGCTTTGCCTACCTGAGCGGTGATTTGAAAACAGGCATGGTCAGCAGGGAGAACCAGGAAGAGATGGGAAGAGATACGGTTTCCTCGATCGCGCTGGATCCGCTGTGCTGGCACTTAAGCCTTCTGATGGTTCCTACGGGACTCGGCTACCTGTGCAGCAAGCTGGTAAAAAGCTATTTTGCCGTCAATATTCCAAACTACGCCTGTGCGTTTATCCTGGCTCTGCTCTTCTTCTGTGTAGCCGGAGGGCGGACGGACAGCGGAATCTATAAATATATAGATAAACGTGTTAATACGCGAATCAGCGGAACATGCACCGACTACCTTGTATTTTTCGGCGTAGCCGGAATCAAGATACCGATTATTGTAAAATATGCGGGACCGCTTCTGGTTCTGATGCTGTTAGGTATTTTTATTGTCTGGTTCATTCTCCGCATCCTGGGGCCGGCTATGAACCGCGACAGCTGGTTTGAACGCTCCATCTTTGTGTACGGATATGCAACCGGCGTATTTGCAATCGGTTTCCTTCTTTTGCGCATTGTGGACCCGGAAAATGAATCCAAGACACTGAACGATACGGCATTCACCACCCCGTTTCTTACCCCGGTGGAAACCTTTGTATGGGCAGCGGGCCCCGCAATGCTGATGGGAGGCCAGCACTGGCTGTTTATCGGAATCTTTGCCGCCATGTTCTTCGGCCTTATCTTTGCCGCGATGGTAATGAAGTGGTGGTATATAAAAATTCCATTATCCGAGAGAAAGGCAATTGTGAATTACAGCGTTGATGAGAAGGATCAGGAAAGCGCGGAAGCTTAGCAGGCTGTGCTGCCGGATGCGGGGCGGATTTCCACCCGCGTCCGGCGGCATCTGTCATGGAAAAATAACGGAACAGTTTTAAGATACAGGAGGAGCAGCTATGAGAATTGAAACACATCCGATCATTGGAAAAATAGAGAAAGGCCGGATGGTTGAATTTGAATTTGACGGTAAAAAGATAAGCGGCTATGAGGGTGAACCCATTGCAATGGCTCTTAAGGCCGCCGGAATTCAAATTCACAGGTATACGTCAAAGAAACATAAACCGCGCGGAATCTTCTGCGCCATTGGAAGGTGTACGGACTGTGTCATGATCGTGGACGGAAAACCGAATACCCGTACGTGTGTGACTCCACTGGAAGAGGGAATGAAAGTACAGACACAGTACGGCGTCTCAGCGAAACCGGAGGAGTGAAATTATGAAGAGATATGAATTAATTGTAATCGGAGCCGGCCCTGCCGGCCTTTCCGCCGCGATTGAGGCGGCCAAACAGAACATGCAGGTGGTTGTGTTTGACGAAAACGCCCGCCCCGGCGGCCAGCTTTTTAAACAGATCCACAAGTTTTTCGGCTCGAAAGAGCATAAGGCAAAAACGAGAGGTTTCGTCATTGGGGAAGAACTGCTTGCACAGGCGGAGGAATCGGGGGTGGAAGTGGTTTTGAACGCCACCGTAATCGGCCTTTACAGGGAAAAAGAAGTCTGCGTCATGCATGACGGGCAGATTGTACATTATAAAGGAGATAACATTATTGTAGCAGCCGGGGCGGCGGAAAACATGGTGACATTCCGCGGATGGACGCTGCCGGGAGTCATCGGGGCAGGGGCTGCCCAGACGATGATGAATCTTCACGGCGTCAAACCGGGAGAACGGGTCCTGATGGTGGGTTCCGGCAATGTGGGGCTGGTTGTCAGCTTCCAGCTTCTTCAGGCGGGATGCAGGGTAGTGGGCGTCATCGATGCGGCAAAGAGAATCGGCGGCTACGGCGTCCATGCGGCAAAACTGGCCAGAACGGGCGTACCATTTTATCTTTCCCACACAATAGTGGAGGCGGAAGGGGATGATCATGTCACGGGAGCCGTGATAGCGGAAGTGGACGAAAAGTGGCAGACCGTGCCGGGAACGGAGAAACATCTGGAAGTGGATACAATCTGCATCGCTGTAGGGCTGTCCCCAATGTCCCAGCTCGTACGCATGGTGGGATGTGAGACGGTGGATGATCCTGGCAGCGGAGGAATTGTGCCGGTATGTAACGAGTACGGTGAAACCTCAATTCCCGGAATTTTTGCGGCCGGTGATGTGGCGGGAATCGAGGAGGCCAGCTCTGCGATGATACAGGGAAGAATAGCGGGGCTTGGGGCGGCCGAGAGAAGCGGCTACCTGGACAAAGACAGGATGAGCAGAAAATTCGAGGAGGCCAACGGCTCCCTTTACCAGCTCCGCCAGGGAATGTTCAGCCATGCCAATAAGGGACGGACCGATCTTACGGAGACGGATGAGGGGTATCCGCTTTCCTCATGCCTGTTGTCGAAGGGATATGTAGATGATTCTGAAATAACGAAATTTCCCGGCGCGTCCTATAAAACCTCCGGGATTCATCCGGTTATTGAATGCACGCAGAATATTCCCTGTAATCCGTGCCAGGATGCCTGCCGGATTGGGTGTATCAAGGTGGGAGAGACCATCACATCGCTGCCGGAGGTGAGGAAAGACGTCAAATGCGTGGGATGCGGAATGTGTGTCGCCAACTGTTCCGGCCAGGCAATTTTCCTGGTTGACGAAGATTATGACAATGTTCATGCCAGTATCACAATTCCCTATGAATTTTTACCGCTTCCGGAGAAGGGCGCGGTGGGAACGGCTCTTGGAAGGAGCGGGAATAAGTTGTGCCGGGCTGTGGTGTCGGAGGTCAGGGCCGTAAAGGCGATGGATCACACGAACCTGGTTACAATGCTGGTTCCAAAGGAATTTGCGGGCACGGCGCGGTTTATCGAATTTGAGGAGGTGTAGCAGGATGGAAACTATCATGGATCGTTCAATTGATTTAGGGGAATTGATTCCGCAGCCGGATGACGATGTCATTGTCTGCCGGTGCGAGGAAGTGACAAAAGGTGAAATCCGGCAGGCGGTTCACGACGGCATGCGCACATTGAATGAGATCAGACGGTATCTGCGGACTGGCATGGGACTCTGCCAGGGACAGACCTGCGGAAAACTGGTGCAGTCCATTGTAGCGCGGGAACTCGGGGTAAGACCGAGGGACCTGGAGATGAATACCGCAAGGAGTCCGGTGCGGCCGACGGAAATGGGCGTATACGGGAACGAGGTAATTGAACAGGAGGCGGAGTATGAAGCATAATGCACAAGTGGTAATAGCCGGAAGCGGCCTGGTGGGCTGTTCCGCGGCCTATTATCTCTGTAAACAGGGCATCAAACCCATTGTTCTTGAGAAAAAAGAAATTGGACACGGCGGCTCCAGCCGCAATGCCGGAGGCGTCCGCCAGTCGGCCAGAGATCCCAGGGAACTGCCGATGGCAATGTACGCGGTACAGCATATCTGGCCCGGCCTCTCCGAGGAATTGGGAATCGATATTGAATATAAGCAGAAAGGAAATCTCCGGCTCGCCAAGACGAAGGAGCACATGGCCATACTGGAAAAAACGGCTGTAAAGTGCCAGGCGCTGGGACTGGAGATGACCATGCTGTCGGGGGAGGAAACGAGAAAAATTAACCCCTTCATGTCCGATGAGGTGATTGGATCCAGCTGGTGCCCGACGGATGGACATGCTAATCCGCTCCTGACTACACTTGGATATTATAAAAAGGCCAGGGAGATGGGAGCCAGGTTTATTACCGGGGAAGAAGTTGTTTCTCTTAAAAAGGAAAGAGGGAAAATATCCGGCGTGGTTACAAAAGGCAATGAATATGGGGCGGAGCAGGTGATCGTTGCAAGCGGGTTTGAGAGCAGGGAGATTCTGAATACGGTGGGAATCGATATCCCAATGCGCAAAAAGCTTCTGGAGAGTCTTGTGACGGAGGAGATGCCTTATATGTTTGACGAGATGCTGGGCGTGGCCACCTCAGATTTTTACGGCCATCAGACGAAGCACGGTTCCTTTGTCTTTGGCGGCGGCGCCGGCTTTGGCAATTACTTTGATTTTCAGAAGGAAACAATGGCTACCAGCATGACCCCGCCTGTAATCTGCCGCGGCGTCCTGCGATATTTCCCCATGCTGAAGGAACTGAAAGTGGTGCGCGTCTGGGCCGGGTGGAAGGATGAGAGTTCCGACGGCATTCCGGTGATTGGCCCGGTTGAGGAAGTGCCGGGACTCTATACGGCCTGCGGTTTTTCGGGACACGGTTTCGGTATTGCCCCGGCGGCGGGAATGGAACTTGCTAACCTGATTGCCAGCGGAAAAAGCGTTCTTGATTTGAGCGAACTCAGATATAACCGTTTTCTGCCGGCCAAATAGAACGGAGGAAACATGATGAAAGAATTTACATTTAACCTTCCTGTTAAAATCTTCTTCGGGGAGGGAATCAGCCGGGATTTATCGGATCTGGCACGCCGTTACGGGGCCTCCAGGGTTATGCTGGTAACCGACCGGGTAATCGGTAAGACAAAAGGATTTGCCGCAATTGAGGCAGGCCTGAAAGAAAATGGAATACAGACCGTGGTTTACGATGAAACGGAGCCGGAACCGCCGGTGGATGCGGTGGACAGGGCGGCTGCCGTCATGAGGGAGAGCGGCTGCCAAATGGCCGTTGCAGTGGGCGGAGGAAGCGCCATAGACAGCGCCAAGGCAATGTGTATGCTGTGCACCAATGAAGGCTCCGTAAGGGAGTATCTGTTCGGTGGAAACCGCACAGTGGAAAACCGTCCGCTTCCGCTGGTCTGCGTCCCTACAACGGCAGGGAGCGGCAGTGAAGTGACGGCATCCAGCGTGATTTCCGATCCGGAAAGGGGAATTAAGCTGTCCATTACCCACGAATGGCTGATTCCACTGGCCGCGGTAATCGATCCCGTGATGCATAAGGATATGCCTCCCGTCATAACGGCTTCCACGGGTATGGACGCTTTGACACATGCCATAGAAGCGTATGTTTCCAGGAACGCGGAGCCTCTGTCGGATGCGCTGGCCCTCGCCGCCATCCGCCTGATAGCCGAGCATATCAGGACCGCAACATACCAGCCGGACTGTATGGAGGCCAGGTCGGGTATGGCTCTTGCAAGTGTGATGGCCGCCGCATCGTTTGTGAACGCCGGACTGGGGGCGGTCCACGGAATTTCCCAGGCCATGGGCGGAGTCGCCCACGTTTCCCACGGGATCGGCAATGCCCTGCTCCTGCCGTTTGTCTGCGAGGCGAACCTGCCGGGCAATATGGAACGGTATGCACGGATCGCCGCTCTCCTGGGAGAAAAAACGGAGGGACTGCCGGTCCATCAGGCTGCTGGACGGTGCGTGGAGGCAATTCACCGCATGCTCAGGGAACTGAGACTGCCTGCGGCGCTGCACGAGGTAAAGGTGACGAGGGAGATGTTCCCGGAGATTGTAAAGGGAGGCATGGCATACCGGCTGATGCCGTTAAATCCGGTGCCTTTAAAGGAAGAGGATATTTATTCGATTCTTGAGAAGGCTTTTTAGGGTTTAATTGAGATGCGGGGACGCCTCTGTAAGACGGCGGACGGGGGAGTGGGGTGGATGGATGAGTCTTCAGTCCCGGCGGTTGGTTGTGGTGAGGGGGAATCCGGAGAAAGACTTTCCTGCGGGGACACGCTTTCGCTTGTGAAGCGCACAGCGGATGCTAAGCTCGAAAGGACCTCGCTAAGCACCGGCGGGCTTCAAGGTCTCCCTCCGGAAAGTTTTTCTCCTCCTTCCCCCGGCAGGTTATCGATGGGACTGAAGACTCAGCGAAGGGGGTTGCCCCGTCCGCCGGCTTCAGGGGCTGATTGTCTCTTTCGTCAAGTGTGGAGGGAGGTCTTGTCACGGCCACTATGTAGTCGTGAACCTTTTACCTTTTGAAGGTATTTTGGGCTGAATTCAGAGAGAAATCCAAAGCTAAATTTTACGATTGCTCTAAAAATTCAATGGTTATTCCAGGATAGGTCAGGCGCTAAAGTTTAGACTCATCAATTTAATACCATACAGGAGCATTTTCCTGGAATCCGGGGAAATGTAGTGGCAGCGACAGTACCTCCCCTCTTGAAGGGATAGAACAAATCAGCGGCCGCAGGCCGGGATTCGGGATGGCGAAAACCATCGCGTCTTCAGTCCCGGTCCATAACCTTCCCGGATTCCCCACCCGCGACAACCTACAGCCCGGGACTGAAGACTCATCCCCTCCCTCTCACCATCCCGAATCCCGGCCATCCCGGCGGCGTTCTCATTCCTCAATTACCCCCCTTTTTATAATCCCGCCATCTTCTCCATCGGCTTTTTCAAGAAATGATTAAACAACGCGATAAACCGCCCCACCCCGACCATGGCCAGCAGGGTACCGACCCCGATTGCCGCAATCTCTCCGGCGGCCAGATAGCCGAGGAGGGAGGACAGAATGACACAGGCTCCGTCGAGCACGTTCTTGCCGAAACCGACACCGCGGTGCAGGGCATAGCCGGTTGCCTGGGCCATTCCGTCGCCCGGGTTGGGAACCAGCTTCATGTTGACAGTCATAACAACACCCAGGGCGGTGATGATAATGGCCGCCAGAAGCAGAATGAGATTCTGCCACAGGGTGGAGTAAGTGATGTTCAGGATATCACTGAACAGATTCAGAAGCATGCTGAACAGGAAACTGACCGGAATCTGCAGTAAATCCAGCCATGTTCTGGCGCTGCCCTTAAGTAAAAATTGAAGACCCACAAAAACGGAGTAAACCGCAAAGGTCATCATTCCGAAATTCAGGTTCCATATGTAGGAAATGGTAAATGGGATGGAGATAATTGGGGATACTCCCAGACCGGTTTTGGTATTCAGCGTGATGCCGGCGGCCAATACCACCATTCCTATGGCGTAGATAAGGATACGGAAACACCACGCATGTTTCTGATTTGTGTTCATAATAGTTCGTTCTCTTTTCCTGCTATTCTTTTGTGCGGAGCGCGGATCGGGAGGCTTTTTCATTAGAATTTTGTCCCGAACAGCGCCCTTTTCCCTTTATTCTAGTATCTTCCGCATGATATTTCAAGATGTTAATCTCACGGTTTTAAAAAACGGCCCGCGGTGACCGGCAGTGTGTTTCACAGGCAATAAATGCTTAGCGCGATATTACCTGTGAAACATAACCGGATTGCTTCGGATTCTCTACGTAAAATAAAGAAAGGCTTGACATTGTCATACCGTATTGTTATCATTAAAGTATAAAATAATACAATTAAAATACAAAAAGAGCGGAGCTGAGACAATGGAGACGACCAGTAAGAAAAAAGGGCCTTTATATTATACTGTGAAGGAAGCGATAAAAGAGCAGATCCGTAAGGGGGAGCTGAAAAAAGGGGAAGTGATCCCGACTGAAAAAATGCTCTGTGAAGAATATCAGGCAAGCCGGGTTACCATCCGCAGGGCGATAGAAGAGCTGATAGAGGAGGATGTCCTGGAGCGGGGGTTTGGCAAGACGGCGACGGTGAAATTTGATAAGGTGCCCAGAAAAGTGAATAATCTTACCAGCCTCCAGGAGGAGATGGAAAAGATCGGGGTAAAATGCACCTCCTTTATCCTGAATTCCGAGATAATGGAGGCCCCGCTGGAGGTGGCGGAGGAGATGAAGCTGCCGGAAGGCGAAAAAGTGATGAAGATTGAACGGCTCAGATATGCCAATGAAAAGCCGCTCTGCTATCAGGTGCTTTATCTATCGGAGCGCCTGTGCGGCGCGCTGGAACCGGCCAGGCTCGTTTCCCAGTCACTGTACAGAATTCTTGAGCAGGAGATGGGGATACGGATTAAGAGGGCGGATCAGGTCATCCAGGCCGTGATGTCGACATACCGCATTACCGCGCTTTTGGAGCTGCCGGCACAGACAAGCATGCTGTTTGTCAAAAGAATCGCCTATACGGAAGCCGAGGAATGCCTGGAGTATTCGGAGAGCTTTTATGTGGGTGACAGATATAATCTGACGATGTCGCTTTTCAGGGAGATATAACCCGGGAGGTTTGAAGATGAGGACGATACTGGTTGTAGATATCGGAACAAGCTCGGTGAGGACGGTACTGACGGGGGAGGATCTGGAAATCCGGTCCATGGTGCAGCGGAAGCGCACCGCCGGAATCTGTATGGATGCCGAGGTAGAATGGGAGTTCATCCGCAGCATGATAAAACAGCTTTCAGAAGAAAACAGGGAGATGCTGGAAGTGAATCCGATATCTGCCGTTGCCGTATCCGCCCTGGTAGGCTGGGTTGGGGTGGATTGCAACGGAGGGGCGCTGACACCCTGCTATACATACATGCACCGGGAGCGGAGAATGTTCGAGGAAATGGCGCCACGGATTGATGTAAATGAAGCATTCCAGATCTGCGGCAGAGCGCCTGCGCCGGAATGGCTGGCCTATAAGCTGCGCCGCCTGAAGCGGGAGCAGCCTGCGCTCTATGGAATGATAGCATCGGTAATTTCACTTAAGGATTTTATTAATATGAAGCTTTGCGGGCAGACGGCTCTTGATCATACGTCGGCCGGCTATACGTTTCTGTACGATATCAGGAAAGGCGGCTGGAGCGAAAAGCTTCTGGAAAACTTCCAGGCCGATATGGATAAACTTCCGGGACTGAGAAGACCGTGGGAGCGGCTGGGAACATTGAAACGGGAGCTGGCGGAGCAGTTTGCATTTTCCGGTGAAATTCCCGTAGTCACGGGGAGCTGTGACGGCTCCACGGCGGTTCTGGGAGCCGGGGGAGTGCGGGAGAAAACCGCGGTGAGTGTGATGGGCACGACAGACGTATTTTTTCTGGTGGCAAAACAGTGGAGTTGCAAGGAGAGCAGGGGACTGATAGTCAATCCCCACGTAATTCCAGGATACTGGCTGATTGGCGGTCCTATGGGAATGTATGGAGGCACAGTTGACTGGTACATGAACCAGATTATCGGGGAGCGGTTGAGCCTGGATGAGATGACGCTGCTGGCGGAGCAGCTGGAGCCGGGATGCTCCGGACTGACCGTGCTGCCGAACCTGGCCGGCGAGCGGGCGCCTTATTGGCATCCGGAGAGTGTCGGAACCCTTGTGGGACTTACCAGGGAACACCGGGCAGAACATATTTTCCGTGGAATTATGGAGGCAAATGGATATGACTGCCGGGAAATTCTGGAGCGGGCGGAAGAGATGGGGGCGGAATGCACGGAGATAGCCGCCATCGGCGGAGGCGCGTTGAATTCCCTGTGGCTCACAATAAAGTCGGAAATCACAGGAATACCCGTACGGAAATCGGAGGTGACGGAAGCAACGGTTGCGGGGAGCGCAATGCTGGCGCTGTATATGCTGGACGGAAAGCTGCCCGAAGGAAGGCCGCACAAAAAGGAGTGGTTTGAGGGAAACGGGAAGCAGAGGGAACAATACCGGACGGAGTATTTAAAGTTTAGGGAAAGACGGGAATTGGTGGAAAAATTATATAGTATATAGACTAAGAAAGACCGACGGAAACGCCGGAATGCATCTAAAAGCTCCTGTATGGAAAGATACAGAGAGCTTTTTTTAATATCAGATGTAATATGCCGCTATGCTGCCGCGTTCGACGCGCGAATCTGGAATGGAGCGCGCTGCGATGAATGGGAATTATGCCTCTTGATGCCTGAAAGTTATTGCTTTTCAGGCGTCAAGAGGCATAATACTTGACATGATAGTACAAATACAATATAAATACAAAGAGCTGTTTCGCATCGTCAAAACAAAAAACATATAAATACAAAAAGAAAACAAAATTGGAGGTATTGCACAAAAATAAAAAGAATATATATTAATATTGTATATTTACACGAGGCAAAAAAGAGGATATTATATACAATATAAATACATTTTGAAGGAGGAATCGAATGGAGACAAATAATGTATGGAGAGATATTACAGATCCAAGGCTTGCAGAGACTATGGACGATCTGGAAGAAGGGCTGAAAGACCCAAAATTTGAGAATATCACAATTCCGGAACATTTTGGTCCGGTGCGGGAGATGATCGACGACCATAAGATAAAACGGTATGCATTTGAACTGGATGATTATCTCCCCTGGTCAATGGAAGAGAAAGAGAATCCGTTCGGAAAGGAGAGGATTGCACAGGCGGGCCTTCTCACGAACGATATTGTCCAGCTTTTTACACTGGCATACCGCGGGAGCAAGGTAATTGGGCTCCATACCGAGGCACAGCTCTGGTTTAAGAACCCGGCGAAACTCAACGAGGTGGTAACGCTGGAAGGAGCTTACACGGATGCCTATGAACGGCGGGGACAGGGGTATGTGGTTCTGGAGGCCGGGGTAAAGGGAGAAGACGGCCGGGAGATTGTACGCTACCGCGGAGTGGAGATTTTCCAGACGACGCCGGGCAATATTGCCGGAAGGGCGTCGGCTTCACCGGATAAGAAGGTGAGCGGTGATGTGCCGGACGGCTCCAGATATATCCTGGAGGCTCCGGAAGACTTGAAGTGTGGAGACGCGCTGGAGCCGTTGAAGAAGACGATAACCGCGGAGCAGGCGGCGGTGTTTTCCAGGGTTGGGGAATTTGTCATTAATATCCATAACAATCTGGAGACGGCGAGAGTCGGAAACCTGAGAATCCCGATTGTGCAGGGAGCTCAGTTCTTCTGTACGCTGACGGAGCTGATGACACACACATTTGGCGCTGACTTTTTTACGGACGGCTGGCTGAGAGCCAAGTTTATCGCCCCGATCAAAGTGTTTGAACCGTTTGAAGCGGCAGGAATTGTGACGGGAGTCTATCCGGCGGAGGACGGAAGGAAAAAGGTGGAGCTGGAAGTTTGGGTGAGAAGAGGTTCCGACAACCGGCTGGCGGCAATAGGGTGGGCCAGTTGTATAATCTGACGGAAGATAAGAAAGGGGCAGAATATGGGAGAAATGTTGCGCGGAGGAGAACTGGTAGTTAAGGTTTTGGAAGAGTTCGGGGCAAGAGTGGTGTTCGGGGTGCCGGGAGGACAGACGCTGTTTGTGACCGATCCGCTTATGGACACGCCAATCCGCTTTGTACACACAAGACACGAAAATGGGGCGGCCTGCGCGGCCGACGGATGGGGAAGGATGACCGGGGAGCCGGGAATTTGCCTGGCCACCACGGGGCCGGGAGCCACAAACCTGATTACAGGAATCGGGGGAGCGCTCAGGGACTCCAGCCCGATGATAGCGCTGATATTCCAGAACCGTCTGCCGGATGCGGGCAAGGGAGATGCGCAGGAATGCGATCACGAACTGGTCTTTACCGGGATTTGCAAAAAATACATTCCGGTGCGTGACGTCACATCGGTCCAGTGGGCAATGCGTGAGGCATACAGGGTGGCAAAAAGCGGAAGACCGGGGCCGGTAGTAGTCGATCTGTACAGAGATGTAATTGAGAGCCAGAGGGCGGAGTACGTTCCCGAACGGCCGGAGCAGTATTGTATCAAAGCAGACTCGGTGGCAAACGGGGAGACAATTCGACGTGCGGTGGACGAGATGAAAGCGCATAAAAGGATATGCATCTGGGTAGGAAATGGTGTAAAACTTGCCGGCGCATCAAGGGAAGTCATGGAATTATCAAGGCGGCTCTGCGCCCCGGTGGTCTGCACCTATAACGGAATCGGTGCGATTGACAGTGGATTCGAAAACTTTGCAGGCCCCAGATCCAGGCATGGAAGCAGGGTGGCCAGGACGGCAATTGAAGCGGCGGACTGTGTAATTGTGGCAGGTTCCTCTTTGACCGCAATCAGCACAAACCGCTGGGAGATTTCTGCAAAACATGTGATCCAGTTTGACATTATACCGGAGAGCATCGGCAGGCATTATCCGGTGGAAGTCGGGGTGCCGGGAGACGCTGCACGCTCCATCAGAAAAATCCTGGATTGTCTGGAGGAAGAGGGATACCATGGGGATCCGGCTTTCCTGAATGAGATACTGGCCAAAAAGGAGGCGTGGACGAAAGAGGTATACAGCGGCAGTATCACGGATACCGCCGCGACACCCGTACCGCCCATCGCTCTTCACATGGAACTGGAGAAGGTTCTCCGTGAGGGCGGCGTGTTTGTCGTGGACGCCGGCAATCCGGGAGCCTGGACGCATCTGACCAGATTTCCCAAAAACACCACATACATGAAACCTGTCAATTACGGCAATATGGGATTTGCCCTGGGAGCCGCCCTTGGATGCAAGGAGGCGTGTCCGGAGAAAGAGGTGATTGCCCTCCTGGGTGACGGTTCCCTGGGAATGACACTGGGAGATTTAGAGACAATCGGAAGGGAAAAGCTGCCGATTATCATTCTTCTGGTCAACGATTCGGCATACGGAAATATCCGCCAGGAGGAGCTTTATAAAATGGGGGAGAACCGGTATACAGGGGTGGATTTCCCGGATATCGATTATCTGGAAGTGGCGAAAGCCCTTGGGGTGGATGGATGCATTGTCAGAAAGGCGGAGGAAATCCCAGATGCCTTTAAGGCGGCCAGGGAGTCAGGGAAACCTTACATGGTCGAGGTGAAACTGGACGGTTCCTACTCGGTGTGGCCGGAGGCATTTTAAATAAGTAACACTGAAAAGAAGGTAAGATAGAGAGGAGAAGGTACATGATGAAAAAAAGAATGGCGGCAGCGGTTATGGCGGCGGCACTGGCGGCAGCGGTGCTCGGCGGATGTGGGGCAAAGGGGTACCCGTCCAAAAATGTTACGGTAATATGTCCGTATTCGGCAGGGGGAACAACGGATTTGACTATACGCGGAATGTTGGATGCAATTCCGGAAAAAACGCTCCCTTCCAACGTGAACATGGTGGTTTCCAACGTGGCCGGAGGCAGCGGGATCGTGGGGACGAGCCAGCTTTTATCAAAGGAATCCGACGGATACACAATCGGTGTGGTAAACTGCGACCTGATTTTAAACAATGTACTGGGAAATACGGATATTACCTATGAAGACTTTACACTTTTAGGCTGTATCATGGATGACATCAACATCCTGATTGTACGTGCGGATGCCCCTTACCAGACGTTTGAAGAATTTGTAGCTTACGCAAAGGAACATCCCGGCGTAGCGATTGGGGACAGCGGCGCGGGAACCATTCCAAACCTTGCGACAAAGGCGCTGAACCGGCATCTGGGAACGGAATTTAAGTCGGTCTCTTATGACAGCGCGGCTCCCAGTGTAATTGCGGTGGTGAGCGGGGAAATCCCGGCGGCTATCTGTGCGACACCGGCCGCCATGGGACAGCTCCAGGCCGGAGAGATCAAGGCCATTGCCGTGACGAGCACGGAGCGCAGCGGCTACATGCCCGATGTTCCCGCATGGAATGAAAGCTTTTCGGAGCTGGATGGAATCGAGGTACCGGTGTGGGTGTTTATGGCGGCCAAAAAGGATATCCCGGATGAGGCCAAAACCTTCCTGTCGGATGCCATTGCAAAGGCAGTCATATCCGACAAATTTGCCGAGACGAGAAAGAATTTCTATATGGAGGCCTCTGATTTTGACAGTGAGCAGGAGATGCTCGATTTCGTTAAGGAACAGTACGAGCTGTACAAATCTCTGGTGGAAGACTGACGGGCAGGATAACCTGTTCTTACAGAGTGCCGGATAGGACGGGGCTGGTTTTCCAGCCCCGAAACTGAAAATGCGGGGTGACTGAATGAAAAAATATAACTTGATTGCCGCGGCTGTCTTTGCACTGATTGGCATGGGGATGATCGTGACTATCAGAGGATTTGAATATAACGGCCTGTCTGAAATTGGAGCCGGATTCTGGCCGCGGGTCCTGGGAGTACTGATGATACTGCTCTCGGCGGCATATGCGGTGGAAACGCTATGTGATAAAGAGGAACCGGTGGTTATTGATTTTAAATCGGAGGGGCTGCGGCGCGTCTACGGCATGTGCGGGATTCTGCTGGGCTTTGCAGTCCTTATTAAGGTCCTGGGATTTTTCTGCGGGGCTGCATTTTTTATTCCGTCGTGTATGTGGGTGTTTGGAGAGAGGAGTAAAAAGAAGGTTTTTGTAATCACGGCGGGGGTGGTCCTGTTTGTGTATGTGGTCTTTGTCGCGCTGCTGCAGATCGGGCTGCCGCGCGGTTTTCTGATGTAGAGGAGGGATAGAATGGAGTTTTTTATTTCAGCGCTGGGGGAAGCGGTTCAGCCTCTGAACCTGCTTGTCATGCTGGCGGGAACCTTTGTCGGAATCGCGGCAGGAGCCATGCCGGGGCTTTCGTCGGTTATGGCTCTGACAATCATGACGCCTTTTACATTTTCCCTGGGAGGAAATTCGGGGTTTTTAATGCTGCTCGGTATCTTCTGCGGCAGTATTTATGGAGGTTCAATCACCGCAATCCTGATTAACACACCTGGAACTGCCAATTCCGCCGCCACTTGTCTGGACGGCTATCCGATGGCGAATAAGCTGGGGCAGCCGGGCAGAGCCCTTGGGATTTCCACAATGGCCTCTACCTTTGGAGGTCTGTTCAGCGCGGCGGCCCTGTTTTTTACGGCGCCCCTCCTCGCAAAAGTGGCGCTTCAGTTCGGTTCTCCCGAGTATTTTGCCATTGCGGTGTTTGGAATCAGTATCGTGACGGGAATCTCATCCAAATCGATTATTAAGGGGCTGATTGGAGCAGTAATCGGGCTGGCTCTGGGAACAGTGGGGATCGATGCCATCACGGGTACGCCGCGCTATACATTCGGCAGCGCTTATCTGACGGGCGGAATCAGTTTTGTACCTCTCCTGATTGCACTGTATGCCTTTTCCCAGGGACTTAAAAATATGCAGTCCGGGGAGGACAGCGTCTCGGTGGGAAAAAAGGTGAAGCTCGATCACGTCCTTCCAAATAAAAGAGATATTAAAAGGACATTTCCTACGATCCTCGGGTGCAGTGTGATCGGTACCATCATTGGGGCAATACCGGGAACGGGCGGTGATATTGCCTCCTGGTTCGGATATACACAGGCAAAACGTTTCTGCAAACACAGGTCAGAATTCGGTAAGGGGGCTCCTGAGGGGATAGCGGCGCCGGAATCCGCCAACAACGCAGTTTCGGGAGGCGCGCTGATTCCGCTCCTCACTCTGGGAATTCCGGGGGACGCAGGAACTGCGGTCATGCTGGGAGCGCTGATGATGCAGGGAATTATTCCCGGGCCGCTGCTTTTTAAAGAGCAGACGGAGAAGGTCTACATCATTATTATCGGCCTGATTTTTGCTAATATTATGATGTGCCTCCTGGGATATGGAGGCCTGAAGCTTTTTGCGAAAATATCCTCCATCCCATCGGTGATTCTAACTCCGGTTGTGTTTATTTTCTGCTTTGTCGGGACCTATGCGCTCAATAACAATATTAACGATATTTATTTTATGATGATTGCGGGGATAGCCGGATTTATCCTTCTGAAGCTGGACTTTGCCATGCCTCCGGTGATATTGGGGCTGATACTGGGAACCAAGATCGAGACAAATCTGGCTAAATCGCTGGCAATCTCGGACGGAAGTTTCGCAATCTTTTTTACCAGGCCGATTTCCTGCGTTCTTTTGGTTGTTGCAGCCATTTCTCTGCTATCACCACTTTTGGTGCCGCTTATCAGGCGGGCGGCGGGGAAGACGGGAGTTGATAAGGCGGGTTAACGGGAAAAAACAATAAAAGGGAGGAAGTACTTATGAAAGGTGCATTGGACGGCATACGCGTGATTGACCTGTCTAGAGTGATTGCAGGACCTCATTGTTCCATGATCCTGGGTGACTTTGGCGCGGATGTCATCAAGATAGAGAAAAAAGGCGAGGGGGATATGGCCAGGGGCTATGCACCATATTTTAACGGTGAGAGCACGTATTTTATGACCCACAACAGAAATAAACGGAGCATCACCCTGGATTTCAGGAAACCGGAGGCTCATGGAATTCTCATCGGACTTCTGGAAGGGGCCGACGTGCTGGTGGAAAACTTCCGCGCAGGAACGCTGGAAAAGATGGGACTGGATCCGGAGGAACTGCTGAAAATAAATCCCCGGCTGATTATTACAAGGCTATCCGGATTCGGCCAGGACGGCCCATATAAAAACCGTGTCTGCTTTGATGCCGTGGGCCAGTCGATCAGCGGCCTGATGGATATCACAGGGGAACCGGATGGAAAACCGACGATGGTAGGGACTTATATCTGCGATTTTACCTCCGGGCTGTATGGGGCGATCGGGACTCTGGCCGCCCTTCAGGCAAGGCAGCGGACCGGGAGAGGGCAGGTGGTGGATGTATCCCTGCTTGATGCGGCCAGTTCGCTGACGCATTCCGCGGTAATCAACTACTTTGAACTGGGGGAAGTGATGAAACGTAACGGAAACCAGGACCGAGCCTCCTATCCCGCCAATTTTTACGGGACAAAGGACGGCAGGATGGCATTTATTCATGCGGGTCAGGATGGGGCCTTTGCCGGATTGTGCAAGATGATTGGCAGGGAAGAAGTCCTTGAGGATCCGGAATACCGCCTGCTTGCAGGGCGGTGCCGCCACATCAGGGAGTGCGATGAGATGGTAAAGGAATGGGCGAAGACAAAGGAAATGGATGAGATCCTCCGGTGCTGCGAATCGTATGGGATACCGGCGGCGAGGGTGAATACAATCGAGGAGATGGTCCAGGACGAGCAGCTCCATTACAGGAAAGTAATACGCCAGGTGGAACATCCCGATTATGGTACGATCACGATGAACGGGCCTGTGGTAAAAATGTCTGAGACACAGCCGGATATATACCGGGTGCCCCCGGCGCTGGGGCAGCATAACCGCGAGGTTTACCGGGAACTGCTGGGACTTACGGAGGAAGAGATTGAAAGGCTTGAGGAGGAAGGGGTTATTTAGGAGGATTTATTTCCTGGAAAATACAGCCTCCATGGGCAGTGTGTTGCTGCGCGGGCCCTGCAAATTCAATTGTACGCTTAATAAATTCAATGTAAAAGGCCCTGTTTTGCCTGGTTTTCCCCACTTGTATAGAAAAAAGTTATTGAAAGCAGCCTGAATCAAAGAAAATACCGTTTCTCCGAAAAAAACATCGATTTGACGAAGGGAAAGCGTTGTAATATGCTTGAGACAGAATCGTTCCTGTATGGGAAAAGGAGAAAAATTACCTGGTTACCAGAACCGCATACAGAGTCAGAAGTTAGTTTAGAAACCGGAAATACATAGAGGACAGGAGGAACGTATGAAAGCAGCAATTGAAGAATTTAGAGTAAGACCGGCGATTTGTAAATACAGGACCGCAGAGGAATTTGCCGCCGGCCTGGAACTTGGGGAAGGGGATCTGATCCTCACAAATGAACCGGTCTACCGCCCTTATTTTGAAAAACTGAAGCTGAACTGCGACGTATTATATCAGGAACGGTATGGCGCGGGAGAGCCGTCGGATGAGATGGTGGAGGCCATGGCCCGCGACCGGAAAGGGGAGTATAAACGTATCATTGGAATCGGCGGGGGAACCGTAATCGATATTGCAAAACTGTTTGCCCTGAAAACGCTGTCTCCTGTCGCGGAGCTTTATGATGGCATAATCCGGCCCGAAAAGGCCAGGGAACTGATACTTGTTCCTACAACCTGCGGTACGGGGAGCGAGATGACCAATATCTCCATACTTGCGTTAATCTCGAAAGGAACGAAAAAGGGACTGGCAAACGATGCAATGTATGCGGATCAGGCAGTGCTGGTGCCGGAGCTGTTGGAAAAGCTGCCGCCCTATGTGTTTGCAACCAGTTCCATTGATGCCCTAATCCATGCGGTGGAGTCGGCGCTGTCCCCGAAGGGGAATGAGTTCACCCGGCTTTTTGGATATAAGGCAATGGAAATGATTTTGAAGGGATATAAAAAAATCCTCGAGGAAGGAGAGGGAGCCAGGACAGAGTTGACGGATGATTTCCTGACGGCAAGCTGCTTTGCCGGAATTGCATTCGGAAATGCAGGCTGCGCCGCGGTCCATGCGCTGAGCTATCCTCTGGGAGCCGCCTTTCACGTTGCACATGGGGAGTCCAACTACGCTGTTTTCACAGGGGTCATGAATCATTATATGGAACGCAGGACGGATGGAGAGATTGCCGTGCTGAACCGTTTCCTGGCCAATATTTTGGACTGCCGGGAAGGGGAGGTATATGAGGAACTGGAAAAACTGCTGGGATTGCTTCTGCCCAAAAAGGCCCTGCATGAATACGGCGTACCGCGTGAAAAACTGGCCGAATTTGCCGACTCCGTCATGGAAAACCAGGGCAGGCTGATGGCCAATAATTTTGTGGAGATAAACCGGGAGCAGGTTCTGGAGATTTACAACAGACTGTATTAGGGAGAGAGAAATGCTTTATTCCCAGAACTCTCTATCCCCAGAATCCTTTATCCGTAGAAAACCACTACCCCTTGCATATTAGAAGGGAATCCTGCTATGATTTAGACAGAGGATTCCGACAACAAAGGTTGATGTAAACAACCTGAACGATCTGTAAAAAAGCGGATGTCTGAACATGGGCACCCGCTTTTTATTGATTGGCAATGAAAAGTCCGCGAAGCGTGCTTTTCGTTGTTGATTATTACAAGATTCCTACAATATTACTGGCAGCAGGAGGTAATGGCCTATGGAGCCGATAGAACGAATTATAAAACTCTCAGACGAACTGGAAAACAACACAATCTCCATCCGGCGCAGGATTCACCGGAACCCCGAAACGGCCTTTGAGGAGTACGAGACGAGCGCACTGGTGGCAAAAGAGCTTAAACGCATGGGAATACCCTATGAAAAAAGTCCCGTGGAACCCGGTATTGTGGCGTGTATCGACAGCGGAAGGCCGGGAAAACTTCTGATGCTGCGGGCGGATATGGATGCGCTGCCCATCGGTGAGGAGACAGAACTGCCCTTTAAATCGGAAAAGGAAGGAATCATGCACGCCTGCGGGCACGATGTGCATACGGCCAACCTTCTGGCCGTGGGAGAAATTCTCAGCAGAATGAAGGACTTCTGGTCTGGCCGGGTAAAACTCGTATTTCAGCCGGGGGAAGAACGGGGCGGAGGCGGACGCAGAATGATAGAACAGGGACTGATGGACGAACTGCCGGATGCCTGCTTCGGCCTGCATGTAAATCCGACCGAACCAGGACAGTTTCTGGTTGGTACCGGGTATCTGACCTCCTACTCGGACGGCTGCCATATCACGGTCCACGGAAAGGCGGCTCACTCTTCCGCGCCCCAGGACGGAGTCGACGCGATCCAGATTGCCGCCAATATTGTAATGGCGCTGAATACCATCGTGTCGAGAAACATAAGCCCCATGCAGCAGTCAACCCTGAATGTGGGCCGGATTTCCGGCGGCCGGGCAGGAAATATCGTGGCCGACCGGGCCGAGCTCTTCTGCATGATGCGGAATGCGAGAGAAGAGACAAGAGAAGTCATGTTCCGCCAGATTCGGGACATTTGTACGGGGATAGCGGCGGCCACCGGCGGAACATGCAACGTGGACATCAATCCCGGCTATCCGGCCATTTACAACGACGGCCCCCTGACGGAATTCGTCACGTCGCTGATGGGTAAGTATACCACCGAACTCTACGGCGGAATCATGGAGCAGATTCCAGAGCCCGCTGTGTTGACGGGAAACCGACAGGCGCTGACAGCCGAAGATTTCGGTTTTTATTCCCGAAAAGTGCCTTCCTGTTATCTGCAGCTTGGCACGGGGAACTTCGCCCCGGCCCACAGCGGACAATTCATGGTGGATGAAACCTATATCAAACTGGCAACCAGGGCAATGGCGCTGGCGGCATATGAGTTTCTAAGTTAAGAAGAGAGGACGCCTCTGAAAGACGGCGTACTTATTCCTCCCGTAACAGTTCAGACAGCACGGTCAGCGCAGTAAATGCGCAGACCTATCTGAACTGTTACTTCCTCCCTCCTTCCACACAAAGTAGTTGCGATAACCGCTTGTCTATTCCCACCATTAACGTTAAACTAATAATAAGAATTGTTTGGGAGGTGTCATATGGCATACACAATCTATGCAAGGATGAAAAGGGCGGGAAAACAGAAAAAAGAAGATCTGCTTCCGGTCCCTTTCGAACTGGGAAGAAAGCCGGACACGGTGCGGGAACTTCTCACGGAGCTGGTGAGTCTTTCCGTAAGACAGTATAACGGGCGGAAGGATGAGGGGCAGGTACTTTCATACCTGACAAAGGAGGAAATCGGCGGACAGGCCGCGGCGGGGAAGGTTTCCTTCGGCCTTCGGGGAGGCAGTGACGCGGATCCCGGGAAAGCGGTGGATAATGCGCTGCAGTGCTTTGAAGACGGAATATACCGTGTGTTTGCCGGCGAGGAGGAACTGACCGGCCTGGAGCAGGCGGTTCCGTGGGGAGCAGGCGAAGACGGGGAACCTGTATTCACATTCATAAGACTTACGATGCTGTCGGGCTGGTAAGGAAAGGGGAGGATTAGATGGCGGAATATACATATCAGACAAGACGCAAAATGACGGAAAACTGGATCGACGGAGCCAAGGCGAAGGCGCACGCCCTTTCCGACAGGGAGAAACAACTGCTTCCCGGAATGGCATATTATTCCGTGCCCCAGGAACCGCAGAGATGGATGAGGGAACAACTGCAGAGCGGCAGATACGGAACCCTCAGCGAGCTTTATAAAAGTGAACTTCGGGGACTGGTGTCGGTCTGCGTGCCGGAACATCTGACCGAAGAATTTTATTATGCCCTGGATCAGATGAACCAGTTCCAGATGACGGCCGGGTGGTACAGGCGCAGCGTGCGTTCAAAGAGCTATGTGCCGTTTGTATTCCAGAGCATCAAGCTCCTCTGGGCCTATTCGAGGCTGGATTTTTATGGGGCATCACTTGCCGGGGTCCTGACCGGACAGGTGGATCCGGAGATTTACGACCATGCCAGATCGGAGCATTTCAGTTACGCGGGAATGCTGGCGGCCGGAATTGACCGGGGAGATGCGGACATAATCCGCGCTGTGGAAGATATTCTGATGGGGGAAGGAAATACTTTGATGATCAGCCATGAGCTGATCCGCGGAATCGTCATGAGCAAAAGCAGCAAACTCTATGAGGTGCTCGGCAAATTTCTTTTGGCGGCGCGGCTTCAGGAGGGAGCGAGGCAGGCGGTTTGTGAAACCATGGATGCCGGCCGCCCCGAGGCATTCCTGCATCTGTTTGCGGTAATTGAGGAAAATGATCTGGTCCGCTATTCTTCCATCAAGCGGGCCGTCAGCACCTGGATCGGCATTTTCGATGAAAAAAGCATCGATCGCATTACGGAAAAGCTGGTGCGCCTGATGGGGCGCTGTCTGAGAGATGAGGCGGCTTGCAGGGAACAGCTCGAAAGCAATGATTCCGTGGCGATTAGCTGCGGTCTGTGGGCGCTTGGATTCTACGACGCGGACCGGGCGGTCGAAGCGATGCAGAAACTGATCCGGGAGGGAACGAAGAACCAGAAGATGACGGCCTCCTATTTTAACCGCTCCCTGCAGTATGCACATCTGAAGAGAAAAGCGGCGAAAGAGGCTATTTTAAGCTGGCCGGAGGATCTGGAACTGGTGGCCTGTTTCCTTCCGGGCTTTATGGACAATACATACGGCGATTTCCGGGCGCTGATCGAGGAGAAGGACGGGAGATCCTATTTCCAGCTCCGCGACGGCAAAGTCAGAAAACCGGACGTAAAGCCGGTAACCGATCTGTTTGAGAATGAGGAGGAGGCCAGAAAGATTTACGGCCTGTTCCGGGACATTCTGAAGCGGATTCCAAAAAAGGGGCTGGATTTAAACCCGTGCATCTTTCCATGGTACCGTGTAACCATGACACAGTCCGACATTGCGGTCAGGATGTGTCTGATTGCCTGGATGCTGCAGGATGAGGCGTATCTGGACGAGGCGGCGGGCCTGATCCCGATGGTCGGCCAGGGCGGTTCATCCGGAGCTTCCCGCGCTGCGGCCGCCCGCGTGCTGTTATACCGGCCCAAGTCCCAGGTGAGGCGGGACATCCTCTTTGAACTGCTCCACAACCCGGAGGAGTATACGATGCAGTCGGCGTTTCTTCTGGTGGAGGATATGAAACTGGCGGCGGAGGATTACCTGAAGATCGAACAGAACCTGAAATATAAGAAGGGGAGGGCCGGAGTGCTGAAACTTCTCAGAAAGCAGGAACCGGCCGCGCTGCAGGCCTCCGTCGGCAGGCTGATTAAGACAGGGTCTGAAGAATGCCGTATGGGAGCTCTCGACCTCGCCCTGCAGATCAAGAAAGAACAGCCCGCGGAGTTTCCCGCCGTCAAACCGCTTTTGCAGGAGCTTACGGAGCCTACGGGGCGCGAGCAGGTGCTGCTCAGCGAACTGCTGGGGGAGAAAAGTGAAGCTCAGGATATCTTAAACACGCCTGGATACGGGCTCTACGATACGGACAAAGAATGGATTCTGCCGCCCGTGGACATAGATGAAAAACAGGCATCAACGCTGTTTGCAAATGGAGAAGGCGCCTGCATCCGTATTCTGAACCGGTTAAACGATCTGATCGAGGAAAAGAAGGAGCTGGAATACACCAATGCCTGGGGCGTGGAGATGCTTCTGGGCACAAAGCTGGAAAACTGCCGGTGGATCCACGGGGATCCCGATGCAGAACCCCTGGATGCCCTGCCGTTCCGGGAAATGTGGGAAGAATTTTACAGGAATGAAATTAAAACCCCGGAAATGCTGCTGGAGCTTTACCTTTACCAGAAGTGCCGCGCCCAGAGAGGATCTTATGAGAGGAACATTGAGCTCTATAAGAAGGTTTTCGGCAGCGGCCTGATAAAGAAACCGCCGTTTAAGGACCTGATCCAGGGACTGAGATGCGGCGCGCAGGCCAGGACGGTGATTGACGCACTGTATTCCCAGTTTGTGCCGGACGGACTCAAAGCCCGCTTTGGCCTTATCGGGACGGCGAAGTTTCTTTCTGTCCTGGATAAATCCAATGCCCTTTACGAGTGCGAGGAAAAAGCGTGGAACGGCACGAAAGAAAAGTATACGAAACGGGCCGCGGATCTCCCTGTGTTTGAGGAAATGCGCTGGTGGCTGTCCCTGGTGGATGAAAAGGACTGGGGAAACGCCTTCACGCTTCGTTTTAAGCTTCAGGAATTCTACGGAAAGATCAAAGACAGAGAAAAGTTCCGCCGCTACGACAGGGGGAGGACCGGCTATCTGGGCCTGTCTGACTATGTACAGTGCTATGTGAAGGGAATTTGGGATAAGGACCTTTTCTATAAATCCGTATTCAGTTTCCTGGACATGAAGAGCCTGCTGGGGCCGGTCAGCACGGTGGAGCAAAAAGGAGCCGTGTCGTCGAGGGATGCCCGTGTGGGGGAACTGAACGCATTCTTCGGGCAGGGTGTAATAAAGCCGGTGGACGGAAAATATCACTTCGACCAGATTGGGGATGAAGTCCCGGCAATGAAGCTGGCGCATGAGATTTACCATGAGACGGTTCCTCTGGTTCTTAAGGTGGAGTTAAAACGCGGGGAGCAGGAGACGCCGTTTTCCGGGTATGTCTCCTCGATTCGTGTGATTTACGGCATAGATTTGATGATTCAGATTCTGACAGCGCTGGGCAAAGAGACATTACAGAGAACCGGAGGATATTATTCCAATATCGGCGACCGGAAGATGGTTTTAAGCCATCTGCTTAAGGTATGCCGCCCGAAACCCGGGGAGACGGCAAAGGATCTGAAAAAGGCGCTGAAGGGAACAGATATCACGAAAAAACGTCTGGTGGAGCTGGCGATGTATGCCCAGCAGTGGATACCGCTTTTAGAGGAGTACCTGGGACTTCCGGGATTCCAGAGCGGATGCTATTACTTTATGGCCCATACCGGCGAACGTCTGGATGAATTTACCACATCCATGATTGCGAAATACACTCCCCTGACGCCGGAGGAGCTGAGGGACGGGGCCTTTGACATCCACTGGTTTTTTGAGGCCTATGATAAACTGGGTGACAAAGAGTTTAAACTTCTGTACGATGCGGCAAAGTATTCCTCCACGGGAGCGGCCCATGCCCGCGCCAGGAAGTATGCCGACGCTGCGCTCGGAAAAGTGGATAAAGAAACGCTGAAAGCGGAAATTACGGACAAGAGGAATAAAGATCTGCTGATGAGCATCGGCCTCCTGCCACTGGCCGGAAATGAAAAGAGCGCCAGGGGGAAAATCTCAGAACGCGATAAAAAGAAACGGGAAGAAGATCTCCTGGACCGCTACCAGTTTATCCAGAAATTCCACAAGGAGAGCAGGAAGTTCGGCGCGCAGCGCCGGGCCAGTGAGGGACGCGCCGTGGCACTGGCGCTTCAGAACCTCAGTGTAAATGCGGGATTCACGGATGTGACACGCCTGACGCTCAGGATGGAAAACCGTCTGGTAGAGACGATGGACCGTTATTTTGACTGGAACAGCCTCGATGATGTGGAACTGAGGATCCTGGTGGATGAAAACGGCAAGAGCAGCCTTCAGTGCGGAAAAGGCGGGAAACTGCTCAAATCGCTCCCTGCAAAATATAAGAAAAATGAGACGGTTCTGGAATATCAGGAAGTCAACAAGAAGTTAAAGGAGCAGTACAGCCGCACCAGACAGATGATGGAACAGGCCATGGAGGACAGGACGTCCTTCGAGGTGTGGGAGTTTTTGGAGCTGGCTAAGAATCCGGTGGTAAGGCCGATAGTAACGCCTCTTGTGATGATGGCCGCAGAGGATGCCGCCGCAGGAGACGGAGGAAATCCGGATGCGGGAATCCGGCTGGGCTTTTTGAAAGAGGAGGGGCTGGAGGACTGGTCCGGCGCCATAACGCCTTTGAAACCGGATGAGAAGATTCTGATTGCCCACCCGTCCGATCTCTACAGGGAGGGGCACTGGCACGAATACCAGAAGATGCTGTTCGACAGGCAGATAAAGCAGCCGTTTAAGCAGGTGTTCCGCGAGCTGTATGTGAAGCTCACGGAGGAACTCGATAAGGATGATTCCAGGATGTTCTCGGGCAATCAGATTCAGCCGCAGAAGACGGTCGGCGCGCTGCGGAGCCGCCGCTGGGTTGCCGATTATGAGGATGGGCTGCAGAAGATTTACTATAAAGAGAACATCGTAGCCAGGATTTATGCGATGGCCGACTGGTTTTCACCGAGTGACGTGGAGGCTCCTACCCTTGAGTGGGTGGTGTTCTCCGACAGGAAAACATTCAGGCCCCTCAAAATCAGGGAAATTCCCGACGTGCTTTACAGTGAGGTTATGAGAGATGTGGATCTGGCGGTCAGCGTTGCCCATGCCGGAGGCGTGGATCCGGAGACCAGCCACTCTACGGTTGAGATGAGAAAAGCCATTGTGGAATGCAATCTGGAGCTGTTTAAGATTAAAAATGTGCGCCTTGAGGGCAGCCACGCCTTGATCGACGGAAAACTGGGCCAGTACACGGTACATCTGGGAAGCGGCGTCGTCCATCAGATGGGCAACGCCATGCTCTTTGTCGTACCGGTCCATTCACAGCAGAGAGGCCGTATTTTCCTTCCGTTTATTGATGATGACCCGAAAACGGCCGAGATTTTGTCAAAGATACTGTTATTTGCCGAGGATACGAAAATTAAAGACCCAAGTATTTTGGAACAGATCCGGTAGCGGCTGCAGTCTTATTCCAGCCATGGTCTCAGAACAGGGCCGGCCAGTACGATCAGGGGAAACAGGATTCCGATTATGTGGAAATAAACAATAAACAGAGTCGGTGGATTTTCATAGCCCGGAACATAGATGTACGATGGCAGATCCGGTGTAAAAAAAAGATCAACATGGTCTCCGGCTTTCAGCGGACATTTTGAAAAGGAGGAGGGTGAGGTCACCTTAAATACGGAGCCTTCGGCAAAGAACTCATATACGGGAGCATAGGAAACGTGCCCATCACTGCTCGCCTTTCTCTCAATAGAAACCACCTCTGCGGAGGCCGGGGCCGTTGCAAGCCGCCGTCTTTTGTCATAACTGTATTTCATGGCGGCGCCTATGGCGAGAAACACCGGCGGTACAAGAACGGCTGCGATGTCCGCATAATACCGGTTGGGTATTCCCTGTCCGGCCTGACGCAGGATGATGGCTCCGATGACGCAGTAGAAGATGGGCCAGAACAGAATCATAGGGCCGGGACGCACTTTCAGACGGGGATCCGTCCATCCTGCCCTGCGGATGACTCCGCTGTTCATTTTTCGCTCGCGTTCCCTTTTACGCCTGAAAACAAAGGCTAAAATAAAAGCGGAACCCGCAAAACATAAGATTGTGACAACTGCGATAAAGATAATTAGTGTTGTTTGACTCATAAAACCCTCCGGTATGCAGGAAGTATACCAAAACTCAGCGCTCCCAGCTTTCTGCTACAGATATAGTAGTTACTTATTTGGACATAACTTCTGTTTCTGATTTTTATTTATATTCTATCTTAACATACTGGTTAATGCTGATAAAAGGAAAATTTTTTACAGTTGGAGATTGAATTACTTAGCAGATAGAAGATATATGATAATAACTGAATGCTGCCAGGATGTAATATTGAGTAGTTTACTATGGACACTTGGAAAAATTTGTTTAACCTAATAAATAATAAGATAACAATGACGGGAGGAGAAGGATGAAGGTAACAATTGCAATTGATTCACTGAAGGGCAGCCTGACTTCCATGGAAGCTGGAGAGGCGGCCGCGGAGGGCATCAGGAGAGTATACAGGGATGCCGATGTTTGTGTGCGTCCCCTGGCCGACGGAGGAGAGGGGACCGTACAGGCCCTGGCCTGCGGAATGGGCGGAATGCTCAGGAAAGTCACCGTTACCGGGCCATTAGGGGAGCCGGTGGACTGTGAGTACGGGATTATTAAGGAGAGCAGAACTGCGGTTGTCGAGATGGCCGGAGCAGCCGGAATCACCCTTGTTTCAGACGCGGAGCGCAATCCACTCTATGCGACTACATACGGAGTCGGGGAAGTAATCAGGGATGCAATTGCAAACGGCTGCAGGAGATTTGTCGTGGGAATCGGAGGAAGCGCCACCAATGACGGAGGCGTGGGAATGCTGCAGGCGCTGGGATACGGTATCCTGGACGGAGACGGCGCACAGGTACCCTTCGGCGCCGCCGGTCTTGAAAAAATCACATCCATCACCGATGACAATGTGCTGCCGGAACTTTCCGAGTGCACGTTCCGGATTGCCTGCGACGTGACGAATCCCCTCTGTGGGGAACAGGGATGCAGCGCCGTGTTCGGCCCCCAGAAAGGTGCTGATCCGGATATGATCCGCCGTATGGACGGGTGGCTGATGCGGTTCGCCGCGCTTGCGCAAAAGAAATTTCTGAATGCGGATCCGAATTATCCGGGAACGGGAGCAGCCGGAGGCCTTGGGTTTGCATTCCTCGGCTTCACAAACGCGGTTCTGGAATCGGGAGTAAAGATTGTGCTCGATGAAACCAGGCTGGACGAATACGTCAGGGATGCCGATATCGTCATCACCGGCGAGGGCAGGCTGGACGGTCAGACCGTGATGGGAAAGGCTCCCATCGGAGTGGCCCGGACGGCAAAGAAGTACGGAAAAACGGTTATTGGATTGTCCGGTTGCGTGACCAGGGACGCGGTGGCCTGCAATGCGGAGGGAATCGACGCATTTTTCCCGATTCTGCGGACCGTGGTGAGCCTGGAAGAGGCGATGGAGACGGAGACGGCAAGGCGGAATCTGGCGGATACGGCGGAGCAGGTGTTCCGGCTGATTCATGCCCTGAAAGATTGGTAGTCGATATACTGCATACGGGGTGCCGCGGATGTCCCATGCTACCGTAACAACTGTTACCACCATAAAAGCCAATACCGGCCGCTGCTGTTACGCAGGGCCGGTACTGGCTTTTATGGGTTCAAAGTTCAGTGAGTTTGGCTGCCCCGGTATTCGAGGGTCCATGGACAGCCTTAATAAGGATAGGTTGAATATAATGTAAAGGCTTATAAAGCCAGTTTACCAACAGCTTTTTCTGCGGCTTCAACAAATTCGCCGTCTTTTAATAATTTGAAGATCTTGTTCATGTCTTTGTAGATAGCGCGGTCTGTTTCCATGAAGGATACTTCGCTGCGTACCAGGTCATAAACAGCCTTTGTGCCCTTGCCGAGTTTGTCAGCGCCCTTGAAATCAGCAGCCTGTGCGGCACAGATAAGCTCGATAGCCAGTACATGCTCCGCATGGTCGATGATGGTTGCTGCCTTACGGGAAGCGATGGTACCCATACTTACATGGTCTTCCTGGTTGGCGGATGTCGGGATGCTGTCAACGCTGGCCGGATGAGCCAGAACTTTATTCTCGGATACGAGAGCTGCCGCAGCGTACTGTGCAACCATGAATCCGTCGTTGATTCCTTCTTCTACACATAAGAAGCCAGGAAGTCCGCTGAGCTGCGGGTTAACAAGGCGCTCAATTCTGCGCTCTGCAACGTTTGCAAACTCTGCCATAGCGATTCCCAGAGTATCCATAGCGATAGCAACAGGCTGTCCGTGGAAGTTTCCACCGGAGAAGATGTCGCCGTTATCCGGGAAGATAATTGGGTTGTCTGTTACGGAGTTGATCTCTGTCTCGATTACGCCTCTTACATAGTCGAGGGCAAGGCGGCTTGCGCCGTGAATCTGAGGCAGGCAGCGTAAGGAATAAGCATCCTGTACACGGATCTGTCCCTGTCTGGTTGTCAGCTTGCTGTCCTGTAAAAGCTGAAGCATGTTGGCGGCAACATCAACCTGGCCCTTGTGAGGACGAACCATCTGGATTCTTGGATCGTATGGGTCGATAATGCCTTCCAGGGAATCTACGGTAAGGGCAGAAGTGATATCTGCCATCTTTGTTAAAATTTCAGCGTCATGGATTGCCAGGCTGGCTACGCCAAGCATAGCGCAGGTACCGTTGATTAAAGCCAGGCCCTCTTTTGCTTTTAATGTAACTACGGGGATTCCGGCTGCTTCCATTGCTGCGCGGCCTTCCATTACTTTACCCTCGTATTCTGCTTCGCCTTCTCCGATCATCGGAAGAACCATATGAGCCAGTGGGCACAGATCGCCGCTGGAACCTACGGAGCCTTTCTCCGGGATAACAGGATGAACGCCCTTGTTGAGCATGGCAATCAGAGTCTCTACGGTAGATAAACGGATACCGGAAAATCCTTTAGCCAGAGCATTTACACGCAGCAGCATGATAGCTCTTGTAACGTCCTGCTTAAATGGATCGCCTACGCCAACGGCGTCGGATAAGATCAGGTTTAACTGCAGTTTGTCCAGTTCATTTTCAGATATTGCCACATTTACGAATTTACCAAAACCGGTGTTAAGTCCGTAAATAACTTTCTTTTCTTCAATGTTTTTCTCTACGATATCACGGGAGATCTGAATGTTTTTTTTGGCCTCTTCGCTTAAGCCCACTTCTGCCTTATTGCGGGCAATTTCTACTACCTGATCAATTGTCAGGCTGTTGCCGTCCAGAAAAATCATAATATGTAAACCCTCCAATCACATAATTTGCCGCTTTGGCGGCCGTTCGTTGTTTTGATGTTTTTAGTCTACACCCTGGCTGTCGATAAACTGTCGATGCCGGAGCCTGTACTAGATTATATTCTATTTTTTTCTAAAACAGAAGCAAATATTTTATCGTCGTTATTCAGGCGGTTAATGGAAAGTTTTACTTCGTAATTCTTTACAAAAATAAGTTGTGTTTTGTTGCGAATTTGTGAGATATGCTTTAATATTGTATAGGGAACATTCAGACACGACTTGGGGAGGGCTTACTTGATGAAGGACGTTACTGTAGTATTAATGAACACACCATCAGTGATGGTGGATGGAGAGAAGAAAGTATTTCCATACAGGAAAGTCGAAGGCCTATTCTATTACATATGTGTAAGAAAAAGAATAACGAGGGATGAAGTGATCGGGATTTTCTGGGCGGATTGCGATGAGACCAGCGCCAGGAAAAATCTGAGGGATGCGCTGTACCATATCAAAAAGATTGTAGGCCCGGATATTATCAGCATGGACGGCAATGTCTTTATTTCGCTGAATCCGGAACTTCATATAAAAGTGGATGTGGACGAGGCCAGGGCGAATATTCTGGAACATTATGACGGGGAGTTTATGAGCTTCTTCTATGTAAAGAACTGTCTGGAATTTGAGAACTGGATGGATGATTATAGAAGAGAGCTGAAGGAACATTATATTAAAGCAGCTGAGCATAAAGCAGAGCAGGCCATTCACGACGGCGATACTTCAGAGGCGCTCCGCTATGCGGGAAAGCTGGTTGAAGTTTTGTTTCTGGATGAAAGCTTTTACAGAAAGATGCTGACATTCCTGATGGGGGAGGGGGAGTATTCCTCGGCAATATCCCTGTACCAGAAGTTTGCACTGGCGCTTAAGCAGGATCTGGAGGAAGAGCCGGAGGCGGAAACAAAGGCTCTGATGGATAAGATTCTCAAGCTGCGTAAGAAGATTGCAGAGCATCCGGTGAAGGAACAGCAGCTTTTCATGGGACGCCAGAAGGAACTGTACGGAATATATGAGAGTATTCAGAAACACAGGGTGAGGGGCAAGGATTCCGGAGAGAATTTTGTTCTCATCTCGGGAGAGGCCGGAGTTGGGAAGACGGCCCTGATGGGGCAGCTGCGTATGCTTCTGGAGGAGGAAAACCATACCGTATTTTCTTACTGCTGCTGTCCGTCGGAGTCGGATCTGTATCTGAAACCTTGGAACGATATTTTAAACCAGGTGCGGGAATTCTGCTTAAAGCAGCGCAAGGATTTGAAGACTCTGGAATATTTTATTTCCAAAGAGGTGACGGATTACAGAATTTTCGCCACCCAGTACGGAATACATATGGAAGATATGCTCCGGACCTTCTGCCGGGATTTCGGCAACTCGGAGATTATTATTTTCCTGGATGATATCCAGTGGATGGATTCTTCGAGTATCCAGCTTCTGAACAATATGCTGTTCCATCTTAGGGACTGCCCAATTTTTATTGTAGCGGCCAGCAGGCTGGAGACGGGGAAAGAGATTCAGGATATGGAAGTTTCCCTCATGAGGGAGGGCCTGATCCGGGAACTGAAATTAAAACGGTTTACCCTGGAGGAGACGAGAGAGCTGATTGAGGCGCAGGCCCATGAGCTTCTGGGAGATCCGGATAAACTTGATAAAATATATGAGTATACGGATGGAAATGCACTGTTCCTGACCGAGCTGCTCAAGATATTGAAGGATAATGACGGGGGTATGATGACGGATAATCCGCTGACTTCCAAGATGGTCAGCATCATCCAGAGCCGTTTGATGAGGCTGACGGACGAGGAGCAGAATCTGCTTAATGTGATGTCTGTTTTCTACCATGAAGTGACGATAGAAGATATTCAAATTCTGTATCCCGAAGCAGAACTCCGGATCTACGATCTTCTGGAAGGTCTTCTGGCGCGCCAGATTATCTATGAGAAGGTGGAAACGTCGGCTATTACCTATCAGTTTACCCACAGCCTGATCCACAACTATGTCCAGTCGAAGATTTCGGCGGGCAGAAAGCAGATTTACCACAGGCAGGTTGCCGGATATTACGAGCAGAAATATAAGGAGACAGGGGATATCACCCTGATGCCGGAACTGATCTACCATTTCGAAAATGCAAAAGACTTGTACAAAAAATACGAGTACAAGCTGGAATACTTTAAAGAGTTTTTCTCCGGCACCCAGGAGATCTATCCGGTGATGTCATCCAGCTTCACCGACAAATTCTTCTTCCCGGATCTGGATTCCAGTGAAAACGTGCTGATTCCTCTGGCGGAGGAAATCAGGGCATTGCCGAACCGGGATCAGAAATACCAGGAACTCCGTATGAAGGTGGAATATCTGATTGGAAGGTATGATCTTTCGAGCGGAGACTACCAGTATGGCCTCCGCAATATGAATGCCTGTATTGAGGCGGCCAAGATACTAAAAAGTTCCAGATATCTGATGGACAGCTATCTTCAGATGATTTATTATGCGATTCAGGTATATGACTTGGATATGATGAAGGAATATGTCGGGTACTGTTCGGAGCTTCTGGATGAATACCATTATCCGGAGTCCACATCCTATATGATACAGCGCCTCACCGCGCTGTACTACAGCAAAACCCAGCAGTACGATAAGGCGGCCGAGCTTCTGGAAACCCTGATTCCAAAACTGGAAAGACTTCAGATGGATCCGTCCTGTATGGCGGGACTGATCGCCTGCTATAATTACCGCGGTGAAATCTATATGAAGCTGGAAGACTGGGAAAACGCACATACCTATATCAGCAAAGCCCTCTCCTTCAGCCATGCGGCGCCCCCGACGGCAGGACTGGGAATGTCGTTTACCAATATGGGAATCATCCTGTACAGAATGGATAATTATGACAAGGCCTCTGAATACTTCGACAAGGCCAGGGGATGTTTCCAGAATCTTTCCATCCAGTGGGGACGCGCGAAAGAAGAGGCATACTCTGCGCTGCTGGAACTGAAACTGGGCAAAACAAAGAGTGCGCTGGTTCGTTATAAGTCGGCATGTAAATATACAGACAAAGACTACAGCCCGAATACACTGCTTATGCTGCAGACCGTTTACGACCAACTGAAAGAAATACCGGCTTTGGACGTTCCGGAACCGCCGAAGATTCCGGCAAAGAAAGTTAAAACGGTATAACCATACCGGCCGGATATACCCGGCATTGTAAAAACAGAATCATCTAAAAAATAGAAAAAAGAGGAAATTCAGTCTGACCAGGCAATGGTCTAACTGGATTTCCTCTTTTTTCTAGTACTATAATACCACAAAAACGCCTTTTTTTCAAGACTTGTAATGCATCTGCACCGGGCGTATAATGAGCAGCTACAATACATTTTGCCAGATCCGGACCAAAAAGAGAGCCAAATCTGGAACCGTTAAGAGAAGAGGAAAGGGGGACATATGGAGGAACGGATTTTTGAGGTAATGCAGCTTAAGAACGCGGAGGAAGAGATTGCCGGACTTCTGGCATGCAGTGAAAAGACAGGGGAGTACGGCCTGACTCTGACCAGAGAGGAGGCGGCGGAGCTGGTGGCAAGCCGCAATGACAGTCTGAAGAAATACCGCCGTGTGGAGTTTGGCAGGGGAATGCTGGATAAGCTGGTATATACATTCTGCGATTCCGAGTATATAAACAGCGACAATTACCTGGAAACTTTGGAGGAGCTGCAGGAACTGTTCTACGAATTCAGGAACGAATCGGGCGACCAACTCAGTGACGACGAACTTCTGACATTCATGAAAGAGCAGTTTGAGGGCGTCTGTTACGGCGATCTGGAATATCTGGGCGGAACCTGCCTGGAACGTTTCGCCGCGTCGGTGAGAGCCGGATATACCGGATTTCGGAGCACACAGGGGAAAGGAGAGTATGAGGCTCTTTCTTCAGAACAGAGATGGGACAACGAACTGTATATGAAAGTTTTAAAAGAACAGTTCTGGGAGTAATGGCAGCGGTTCTGCCATGGTTAATTTTGTTGCAGTTTGGCCGAAGGCTGGACTGTAACGAGTAACACGAAAGGAGTATGGTATGGAATATGAGATGGCGCAGCTTCTGGAGCTGACGAAACAACTGACCGAACAGTACACGTCAAAAGATATGAGTTCAATTACGTACGAAACAGCGGGAAGACTGATGGAGGCGGTCCTATACTGCATCAGGGAAGACAAATACCGGGAAGAATCCGCGCTCCCGGGAAGACAGATGCCCGCAGAACAGGGAATATTGGATGCCGCAGCCTCTTATGCAAGAGGCTACAAAGCCGTATTGGGCAAGGTGAACCGTGCAAGGGGAATCTACGGAATGTTGATCGGCGGTTTCGAAGACTACGGCTGCATCAATTACAGAGACACGATAACCAGAGGAATCCCCGGATTCTTCGTAAAATATGACGCCAAATACTGTCCTCAGGATCATATCCTGACCCTGGACTATCCCGTCATAGGAGGCAACGCCATCAAAAGAGGAGAGCACACACTCTGCGGAATCGATTTAATCTACGAATACCTGAAAGGTATATGGTCGGAAAAGCAATTCATGGCCCACTTCGGCAGACAGGAGATCATAAACCTGATGCATTCGCTCTACGGCGAATACGAATCCCTCTATCTGGACAACCTGTGCGAACCGGTCCTCCTGAACGCCGCAGGCTGCCTGATTGCCCAAAAACCGGTCCAGACCCTGGAAGTAGGCCGGGACGGCCTCTGCCTCCTGGAAAACTACTTCGAAAACTGCACCACCGTCCAAATAGCCGCCAAACTACAACCCTACATCCTGGCCCTGACAGAAAACACAGAATGGTTCCGCCAGACCCCCACCCTCTACGCCCACAGCATAGAAAACGCCATAAAACACAAAAATCTGGAATCACTCTTCCAGATTTAAATCTCCCCCGGAAAAACGAGGCAGCCAGCCGTTTCAGGAACAGGGCGGGCCGATCCCTTCCCTGGTCTTCAGTCCCGCCGACACGCTGCCCGGGGGGAAGAAGGGTGAAAACATTCCGCAGGGGACCTTGGAATCCGCCGGCGCTTAACGAGGTATTCCACGAGTTTAGCACCGTTGTGCATTCCACAAGCGGAAGCGAGTCCCCGGAGGAATATTTTCAGCCCTGATTCCCCCTGCCGATACCCTTCCCAGGACTGAAGACCCGCCAACAAACTCCCCCCGCCTGTCCCCCTCCTGTAAACAGCCCTCATTTTTCCCCACACAAAACGGGGAGAGAAACCTATCACAATTTCTCTCCCCATATATAATCACCATTTTAAAGAACTGCAGCTTTCCGGCTCCCGGTACGCCGCATTGTATTTATCACCAAAGAGGGTTTTTAGAAATATAACTGATCCATTGAGAAGGTATGTGTTCTCAGATAGAACTTAAGAACTTCTTCCAGAGCGTAAACAGGAACCGGTCCTACCAGCTCGCAGTCCTCAACCAGGATGCCGTACTGGGATGCCTCGGATTTGATGGTCTCAAATACGCGGTGGATTGGTGTCTTCTCATAGTTTGTCAGGTTCATGGAAACCTGAACGATTCCGCGCTCTTCCAGAGGAAGGGCGATGGCGCGTACGTTCTGATATCCGCCGGCAGCGCCTCTGACCGCTTTTACAATCTGTTTTGCGATAGCGATATCAGCTGTTTTTAAGTTTACGTTGAAAGCTACAAGCGGGAAACGTACGCCGGTAACGGTAGCGCCGCTCTTGGCATTGAAGTCCTTAGGTCCTTCATCCGGAACCCATGCGGGATCTTTCATACGCTCACAGAGAGCCTCATATTCGCCCTTACGGATGCGTACCAGGTTCTTTCTCTCTTCGCAGGTAGCTGCGTCTTCGTAGTAATATACCGGAACGCCCAGTTCGTCACCCAGGTATTTTCCGAATGCTCTTGCAACAACCAGAGCCTCGTCGATCGATACATCTTTTACAGGGATAAATGGAACAACGTCAACAGCGCCGATACGTGGATGGCTTCCGATGTGTTTTGTCATGTCGATCAGCTCGATTGCCTTTGTTGCCAGGCGTTTTGTGCCGGCTAAAACAGCCTCAGGGCTTCCCTTGTAGGTAAATACGGTACGGTTGTGGTTTGCATTGGAGTTGATGTCCATTACATCAACTTCTTCTCCGTCCAGAAGAGCGGCTTTAACCTGCTCGACCAGATCCAGATCCTTGCCTTCGCTGATATTAACTTCAGCCATTAAAACTTTCATTACTTTTCCTCCTGATTTCTTTAATTCATGGCGTATGTAATTACACACATCTATTTCAAAGGGGCATTACGCCTCTGAAATGACTTTTACATCATTCCCTTTCCGAGATCTGCCATTGCGTCTTCCATTTCCTTTGTTCTGGCTTCGTCCTTAATCATGGACAGGTTGGCCTGAATATTTAAAACACAGCCCTTCACGCCGGATTCGGACAGATATTTTGCGCTCATAAGGTCGGAGAGGCAGGCAGGGTTGGAAGAACCTTCCAGGCGGCATACCAGATCGTAAACTCTCTTATTGTTATATCCGTTGTTCTTCGGAACAAGTGCAGCCTGGTAAGCGGCGTCACGGACAGCCTGTTTTCTCACTTCTTTTTCTTCGTCTGTGGATTTTGGAAGAGCGAAAGCGTCTTTAATCATGCAGTAAGCTTCCGTGTCCTGCTCGGATCCTTTTAAAAGAGTCTGGGCGAGTTTATCCAGTTCCTCGGACATAGCCGTGTATTCTTCTACGGTGAGATTAACCGGTTTTGCCATGGAAAGTTTTGCAACCATGGATGCCATACCGGCAGCCATAGCTCCGGCCAGAGCGGAAGCGGAACCGCCTCCTACGGTAAAGTCATCTGAATCAACAACCTTGTTAAATACATCTAAATACATAAAATGCCTCCCTGAGCCGCTACTTTGCCTTTTTTGATGATCGTTTCGATCGGATTGCGGCCATATTTGTAAATTAAATCTTCGTAGGTGTCTGTGTCGAGAATTAAGAGATCCGCCATCTTACCAGGGGTAAGAGAACCTCTGTCTTTTAAGCCCATTGCCTTGGCGGCGCCTTTTGTTGCGGCGCGCAGCGCTTCTTCCGGAGTAAATCCATGCTGCCTGCAGGCAAGCACAAGAATAAAGATCATGGATTCGCACCAGCATCCGGGACAGCAGTTGGTAGCAAGGCCCAGATCCATTCCAATTTCTAACATTGGGCGCGGGTTAACCTGTTTTGCATGGTTTACGGCAAAATCGGTGCCTACCAGTAAAACTCCGGTAACATCGGCATCCTTCAGCTTCTGGAATACGCTCACCGGTGTGTAGTTCAGATGATCGGCTGACAGCATATGCATATCGGCAGCCAGATCGGAACCGCCTATATAAGAGTAGGCGTCGGTGTGAATTCGTGGAGCCAGTCCATAGTCGCGGCCAGCGACCAGCACAGTTTCACATTCCTTTGCCGTATAATGTCCTTCGTCACACCAGATGTCGTTGCAGCCGGCCAGTTTCTCTTCGGCCACGCGCGGAATCATCTCTTTGCAGAGAAGATCTATGTAATCCTCTTTTTTCATTCCTTCCGTCCAGCCATGGGCTCCAAGGAAGGTGGAGAAGATATCCAGAGGCAGTTCTGCGTTTAACTCACGGTTTACCTCCAGCATGCGGATTTCGGATTCCATTGTCAGGCCGTATCCGCTCTTTCCTTCAAGAGTAGTGGTTCCGTTCATGAACATATTTTCCAGACGGCGTTTCGTCTGTGCCTTTAATTCTTCTTTCGGAAGGTTCACCGTCATGTTGACGGAGGCATAGATACCGGTCGGGATTCCTTTTTTAACCAGAGTTTCCGGATTGTCATCCGTAACGGAAATGGAATAAGCGGCTACTCTGGAACCGCCGAATGTCACGTGGGTATGGCAGTCGATAAAGCCTGGCAGTACGACCTTCCTGGAAGCGTCGATGGTTTCCACATCGGTGCCTTCGGATTTCAGTTTTTCAGCCAATTTGTCAATCTCCGCCGCTTTGCCGGCGGCCTCGATCAGACCGTCACGGATCAGGACGCTGCCGCCTTCGATCAGGCCAATATCGTTATTACGATCGCCTTCCATGGTCAGAAGCTGCCTGGCGTTTCGGATCAGGAGAACTTTTTTACTGTTATCCATTGTGATCTCCTTTCATAAATAAAACAGTTTACATAAATCAAAGGTATAAAAAAACACAATCAGGAGGGCACATAAGTACCCTTATGAACCCTCCTGCAATGTACATTTCTGTACGATTATCTGATATATTCGCCTTCTGGAGCAAATGTAACCTTATCGGCCGGCTCCCACCAAAGCGGAATCTTGATGCTTTCGCCGCCTGCAATCTTGCCGATTCCGTTGCAGACATCTTTTGCAGCCTGGTATCCGGACTGAGCGTGACGTACAACACCGATACCGGAGTCAACTGTCAGAGCTGCGTCAAGTCTTACATCAGCTTCTTCTGTACCATCAGCGATCATGGTAACACCTGTATGTACAGCCTCACCCATGGAGTAGTTAGCCTGGATAGCGATCAGGTCGCAGCCGGCTGCACAGTTTAATAAACCATTTAAGTATGGCCAGTCAGAGATGTAGTCTCCGCCATCTGGCATGTTCTCGGACTCGAATGTCGGGTTAACGATAGAACCGGAGTCTAAGTTATCTCTGGAGAATGCTACCGGGCCCTTTACCTCGCCCTTCTTGATTAATTCGTTAACAGCAAGACCGAAACGTCTTCTTTCGCCAAAGCCCATGTAGCAGATACGTGCCGGAAGAGCCTCGATCGGAAGGTGTTTTCTGGCCAGGTTGATCCATCTCTCAACGAGTTTGTCACCCTTGCAGATTTCAAGTGCCAGGTCATCCAGACGAGCAAGGTCAGATGCCTCACCGGAGATACAGGTCCAACGGAAAGGTCCACGGCCTTCGCAGAACAGTGGTCTGATGTATGCTGCTACGAAACCTTCAATCTGTTTTGCTTCTTTCTCAGGCATACCTGCATCGATACACTCTTTACGAATGCTTGTGCCGTACTCAAATGCTTCAACGCCGCGTTTTTTGAACTCGATCATAGCGCGTAACTGACGCTGCATTGTCTCACGTGCTGCTGCAAGATAAGCTTTTCTGTCTTTTCCTCTGAATACGTCAGCCTCTTCTCCTGTGTATCCTGATGGGATATAGGAAATCGGGTCGTGGCAAGGACACATTTCTGTAACTACGTCAGGAAGGAAGTTCTTAGCAAGAGCCTCTTCGTAAACGTCTGCAGCGTTTCCAACAACACCGATGGAGATCGGGTCATCTTTCTCTATATGCTCTTTAGCGATAGCGATAGCTTCGTCTAAAGAACGAACCATCATATCCATGTAGTTCTTCTCGATACGTCTCTTGATAACTCTCTCGTCAGCATCAACAAGGATAACTACTGCGCCATGCATCTTGCCAGCCCATGTCTGGTTTCCACCCATGCCGCCTGCACCAGCTGTTAAGAAAATCTTGCCGTGCATGTCATTATCCCACTCTTTTTTAAGAGCGATAGCTGTCAGAGTCTCAAATGTTCCTTCGATAACGCCCTGTGTACCAATGTACTCCCAAGGAGCAGCTGTGTACTGTGCGAAGATTGTAAGGTTCTTATCCTGGAGGTCGTAGAAACGCTCCCAGTCAGCTTTCATAATATTAGTAGTAGCCATAACAACACGTGGAGCTAATTTGTGTGTTTTGAATACTGCAACCGGCATACCGGACTGGATAACCAGTGTCTCATTGTCTTCAAGGTCTTTTAAAGACTGAACGATTGCATGGTAGGATTCCCAGTTTCTTGCACATTTTCCGTTGCCGCCGTAAATAACTAACTGCTCTGGAATCTCTGCGTTCTCCATATTGTTCTCAAGCATTCTTAAGATGGTTTCCTGTTTCCAGCCTTTACATCTTAATTCGCCACCTCTCTGAGCTTTTACGGAATAGTAGATTTCCGGTTTTCCTTCCTTTGGTGCATACATGTTTCCACCGTTCATTGACATAGCTAAATTCCTCCATTTCTTTTTGTTTGTTTTTTGATTTCTACACCCTATGTAGTATTGTTTCTTTCTGGCCGTTTACGCTATTGGCATTTCGTAAGCGGCGCTTGTTTGTATCTGATGGTTCAAGTATATGTACAGGCAGTCGAGGAAATGTCGATGTTTTGGGGGAAATAGCAAGATGTTAAAAAAAATTTTTAAATTGGGGTATTCGACACTTTATCGGCGGACTGACACTATACTGGACGTAGTTTTTTAAAACCTTGTTTTCCCTTGATAATAAAAGGGTAAGACATAATCCTCTTAATGAATTGTGGATAGGAACGGATGACTGCTTAAAAAAAGAAAGCGGGGCTGTTGCCGTTCCGGCGTTCTATTTCAAGTATCTTCTTAATATAAAAAATCGAAATAACGGATGTTTACTGAGGCTGTAGGGAGCCGACGGTAACAAAGGGGATCCGTTCTTTCTATTAAATGGAAGTTTACGTTGAATTAAATTTTGCTTTTTGAGTGTGAAAAAGGAAAAGCGGATTAGTATGAAAGCCGGATCGAGATAGACACAGTTTAAGAAGAGGTGTAAAGAGGGAGGTGTTCTTAAAGAAAAGTGAAAAGAATAAACTGATACAAAGGGGTTAGCTGCAAATACACGGATGCCGTACAAGCGGCACGCTGGTGGCCGGGTTTAAACGGTATTTGAGCCTGGTGAGATTCTGTTGATGAAAAGTTGACGAAGTAATGAAAGAGGGGTATTCAGTTATGGCTGAAAATGAAAAGAAGAAAAGATTCCAATTACCACACATTTATCTATTATTACTTATCATTATTTTTGCCTGTGCAATTGCAACCTGGATTTTGCCGGCAGGTGAATTCGAACATACGATTAATGATGCCGGAATCGAAGTAGTAGTTCCCGGAACATTCCATATTGTTGAGTCTACACCGGTAGGGCCTTTTGCTGCTTTAAAATCGCTCTACGGCGGCATGCTGAACGGCGCGGGCGTTATCTTCTTCGTATTTATTTCCTATGCATCAATCGGACTTATTATTCAGACCGGTGCTTTTAACGGTCTTGTCGCATTCCTTCTGAGGGTTCTCAAGGGAAATATGAGAGCGGTTATTATACCAATCTTCATTACAGTGATTGGTGCGGCCTCCTCAACGATTGGTATATTTGAGGAGACGCTGCCCTTTATCCCTATTTTTGTCGGCATCGCGATAGCGATGGGGTACGACGCCCTGGTGGGAACCGCCATCGTAGCACTTGGAGCCGGGCTTGGTTACAGCGGGGCATTTATGAACCCATTTACCGTTGGTATGGCACAGAGTATTGCGGGACTTCCCCAGATGTCGGGAACCGGATACAGAATTTTCTGCCACGCCATGATGATCGCGGTGGCTTCCATATACGTTATACGATATGCATTAAAGATACAGAAGGATCCGACTCAGAGCCTCGTTTATGGAGACGATTTCAGCCATATGACTATGGACACTTCGGATCTTGAAAACCATCCTTTCGGTATCCGTGAGAAGCTGGTACTTTTCACACTGGTAGCCGGTATCGCAGTCATTGTCTGGGGGTCTAAGACACAGGGATGGTATTTTGAGGAGTTAAACGTTATTTTCCTTCTCATGGGTGTTATCAGCGCGATTATTATGGGCTGGAAACCAAACGATATTGCCGACAGGATTGCCCATGGATTTACAGATATCGCCATGGCATGTCTTATGATTGGACTTGCACGCTCAATTCTTGTTGTGCTGCAGTCGGGCCACATTATTGACACAGTGGTATATGGCGCATCGATTCCGCTGTCCTATCTGCCGAGCTGGCTGTCATCGATTGCCATGCTGCTTGTGCAGACGGTACTGAATTTCCTGATTCCGTCGGGTTCAGGCCAGGCCGTAACCAGTATGCCTATCATGGCTCCGCTCTCGGATCTGATCGGCGTTTCACGCCAGACGGCGGTTCTTGCATTCCAGTTCGGCGATGGTATTTCCAATATCCTCTGGCCGACCGGTTTTGCTCCAATCCTCTGCGGTATTGCAGGCCTTAAGCTCGATAAATGGTGGAAATGGTTTGTTCCGCTGTTCCTGCTAATCCTGCTCACTCAGGCGGTTCTGATGGCGCTTTCAGTAGTAGTTTGGGCATAAAAGACGGTTGACACATGATGTACAGCAAATAACAGAAGTTTTATTTTAATTTAAGGATACATATTCAGGAGGTATAGATGTGAACGACATTTTAAAAGAAGCCCAGGAGCTGCAGCATAAAATAGTAGAGTGGAGAAGAATTCTTCACCGTTACCCGGAAACAGGATTGGTGCTTCCAAAAACAGCAGATTTTGTGACAAAGCAGTTAACGGCGGCCGGTATAGAATACCAGACATATAAGAACCACTCGGGAATCACGGCGGTGATTGGCAAGGGTACGGGGAAAACCATTGCGATCAGAGCCGATATGGACGGTCTGCCAATCAAGGAAGAGACGGGACTGACATATGCTTCCGCGAATGAAAATATGCATGCCTGCGGCCATGACGCCCATACGGCGATGCTCATTGCAACGGCAGTGATGCTTAAGAATCATGAGGATGAACTGAAGGGGAAAGTCAAACTCATATTCCAGCCGGCCGAGGAGGGTCCGGGAGGAGCCGAGCCAATGGTAAAGGACGGAGTGATTGAGGACGTGGACGCAATTCTGGCGCTGCATGTCGGCTCCATGTTCGGGGCCTTTACAAACGGCGATATAGCAGTAAGCTACTCCAATACTACGGCGGCGGACGATCAGCTTTTGATCAAGATACAGGGCTTTGGAGGCCATGGTTCCGTACCTCATGAGTGTATCGACCCAGTAGCAATTGCCGCACTCATTATAAACAACATTCAGTATATTATCAGCCGTGAAGTGGCGCCGGCCGAATCTGCGGTAATTACTCTTGCCAGCGTCGAAGCGGGCAGAGGCGCCTATAATATTATCCCGGAAACGGCAGTGATCAAGGGGACGATCCGCAACGGTTCACCGGTGGTAAGAGAATTTGTACTGAAAAGAATCGAAGAGATAGCCAAAGCAACTGCCCAAATGATGAGGGGAAGCTGCACGGTTGAGGTGCTGGACGGATACCCGGCTCTGGTGAACGACCGGGCAATGGTGGAGAGCTTCTTAAAGTCGGCTAAAAAGCTTGTTCCAGAAGAGGAAATCCACATCGCAAGTCATGGAATGATGGGAGGGGAGGATGCGGCATTTTTCTTCCAGGAAGTGCCCGGCTGTTACTTTTTCCTGACAAACCACGCTCCATGTCCAGCTGACGGCAAGGAGTACGGGGCTCACCATCCAAAATTCTGTCTGGATGAGGATGTATTCTACAGGGGACCGGCATTATTTACACAGGCAGCAATGGACTGGCTCGAAGAAAACTAGATTTTAATACTTAGATTCTGCCTAAATTCTTTTAAAATGGAAAGCACCGCCGCGGTGTGGATAAACAGGGCGGCGGTATGAGAAATTATTTATAAAGGCGTCGTGCCCCCGGAACAGGGACATGGCGCCTTTAAGAATTCAGGAATATAAATACCGGAAATATCGTCATAAGGAATATCAACTTCAGAGTTTCCGTCATCAGAAGTTTTCCGCAGCTTTTGATGTATTCTCGTCACCGGGTCCCGGTTCGGTGCTGAGATAATCAAACTGTTTCATATCGATGTCTGTAAAAGCCAGATCGAACTTAAATGTGATGTTGTCTCCCCTGAATTCGAGGCGTCCGGGACCTTTATCGAGGCTGATTACGGTATTGATTCGTATCTTTTTCTGGCGTGTACGGCTGGTATCCAGGATTACGGCCTCTTCGCCCCCGGAGTTCACATATACAATCTGGACGGCTCCGGAAAGGGAACTTAATTTGCCTTTGAATGTAACCTCCGTATTTTCTGAGGGAGTCATGTAAAGAATATCAGAGGCGCCGCTTACCCTTGCCTTACCTGTAAGTGTGTATTTGGCGTCCTCGCCCTTTGCCGTAAAATCGTTATAATAGCTTCCCGTGCTGAGCGTAAGGCCGCTGCAGGAGGTGAGACAGATAAACAGGATGAAGCAGGAAAACGACATAACTACGTGTTTCATAATGGATTCTCCTTTCTGAAGAGGGAAATGCGGAGGCGGATGTGTACTGCTTAATTATTTTAACGAGGTACACTTTTGTTTTCCTTCATAATCGTATTATGTACGGGAGTGAAAGGGCTGAATCATGTAAAATGCCAGAAAATCATAATTGGTTGTAAATTTATTTTCCCCGTGTTACACTATGATTTATCAGGTCTTTTCGGGGTATAATAGGAAAAACGTTATTGTCCGCACCATTGATGGGGAACGGCATTCCAGCGGACGGTGACCAATAAACAACGATACGGGAGATGGCGCCATGACAGCAGAAGATAAGACAGGAATTAAGAAAAAGAATGATATGATAACAGGACATCCGGGAAGGAGCCTGTTGTTTTTTGCCCTTCCGATGATACTGGGCAATCTGTTCCAGCAGTTTTATAATATTGTGGACTCGATTGTGGTGGGAAAATTCGTCAGTGAAGAAGCGCTGGCGTCGGTCGGAGCCTCCTATGCAATCACCAACGTTTTCATCGCGGTCGCCATAGGCGGAGGCGTGGGAAGCGCGGTGATTATATCCCAGTTTCTGGGAGCTGGAAGAAGCGGGAAGATGAAAACAGCGGTTTCCACAACGCTGATTAATTTTCTCGTTATCAGCCTGATTTTAGGCACGGTAGGACTCATTGGGAACGACTGGATTCTGCATCTTCTGAAGGTACCGGCCAATGTATTCAAAGATGCCGCCGACTATCTGAGAATTTATTTTATCGGACTGCCTTTTCTTTTTATGTATAATGTGCAGGCTTCCGTATTCAATTCCCTCGGCGATTCGCGTACACCGCTGTATCTGCTGATTTTTTCATCAGTTTTGAATATCGTGCTGGATTTGGTGTTTGTGATCCGGTTCGGATTGGGCGTGAAAGGCGTGGCTTATGCGACTTTGATCGCGCAGGGCATATCGGCCGTGATTTCTTTTGGGCTTCTGCTGCGTAAAATTAAAAAATATCCTCATGAACGGCAGGAATTCCACTTTTACGACGGAAAAATGCTGCATTCCATGACCAGAGTCGCAATACCGTCGATATTGCAGCAGTCGATTGTCAATATGGGAATCCTGCTGGTCCAGTCGGTAGTTAATACATTCGGTTCGGCGGTTATGGCCGGTTACTCGGCGGGAACCAGGATAGAATCCCTGGCAATCGTCCCGATGACGGCGGTCGGAAACGCCATGTCCACGTTCACGGCCCAGAATATGGGAGCCGGCAATGTAAAGCGCGTCAAAGAAGGTTACCGCTTCTGCTATATTATACTGGGATGTTTTGCGGTGATACTGTGTGTATCCATCCAGCTTTTCGGGCACTCCTTTGTGTCCGCTTTCCTGGACGCGGATGCCAGCAGCGCGGCCTTTGAGACTGGAATGTCTTACTCGGATTTTATCTCGTTTTTCTTTATTTTTATAGGTCTCAAGATGACGACCGATGGACTTCTGCGCGGGTCGGGCGATGTGGTGGCTTTCACAATTGCCAATCTGGCCAACTTAAGCATCAGGGTGTTTGTCGCCAATTATTTTGCTCCGAGGTATGGAGTCGCATTCGTATGGTATGCCGTGCCGATCGGCTGGGCGGTTAACTATATCATTTCTTTTTCCTGGTATCTGACCGGACACTGGAGCCGGATACGGCTGGTCGGCAGGAAGGGCGCCGAAGCAGGGGGCAGCGAAGGATAGCGGTGTGTCACAGCAGACAATTACAAATGAGAGGAACAGGAGGTACAAGATGAAAGAAAAATCGTATATGCTGGCAATACCGGGACAGCAGGAACCGGAGGGCCGGATGGAAGTACTTGGACGGCTTAAAAATGCACCCGACTTCCGGGTGATCACGGCGGACATGGAGGACGAGGGGAATATCGGACTGACGGTTGAATATGGCGGCAGCCGGTACAGAGCCCTGATTTATCCGACTGATTTCGAGCTGCCGGAATTCTACCGCTGCCAGCACCTTTTCCCTGATGTGGATATAGAGGCGATGGAGAATGCCGAGGGAGGCCTGGCCGTGGAAATGATGTTCGGGGAGGATGCCCTGGCGTCCTATCATCTCCAACTGAAGATCATCCACGCCGTTCTTCCCGATGCTGTGGCGGTTCTGGACGACAGCTCGGAGAAGATTCTTTCCGGCCATTGGGTGGCTTTGGCGGCCGTGTCTTCCGTGCCCCCTGCGCCGCGTTATATTTATACGGCTCAGGCCGTGTCGGGAGATGAGCCGATTGTCTGGCTCCATACGCATGGGCTGAACCGCTGCGGGATTTCGGAGCTGGAAGTCCTGAATTCCACGAAGGAAACCTACAACAGCCATTACAATGTTCTGGAGACAATGGCAAACCGTCTTCTGGAACTGGAAGAGCCGCTGGAACCGAAGGAACCGTTGTACCTCGCCAGATTGACCGACCGCGCGGCGCTTATTACGACACTGGTTCCCTGGAGCGAGGCAGTGGAGCTGTATGATGATGATATGCTGGGAGGCAAAGACGACAGAGCCGAAGGACATAATGAGAATACCAGCGCCATCTTTACATATAAGACGAAAGACGACTATGAGGAGGGAAAATACTCACCGATTTCCATATACGACGAGATTCTTGAGAAAAATCCGATCTACTGGATCTCCACATCGGAGACGGAGCGGATGAAAGCGCTGGCGGCCGAGCGGATCCCTTACATGCTCCGCGCCCTTCAGGATAAGGAAAACCACATCCTGATTAAGATTGGCCTCACCATTGACGAGGAGTATCAGGAGGATAATAACACAAAGGAACACATCTGGTTTGAGCTGCTTGAAGCGAAGGACGGAACACTGACGGGCAAGCTGACGCAGGAGCCGTATTATGTAAATGGTATGCATCAGGATGATATCGGGACTTATACGCTGGATGATTTGACGGACTGGATTATTTTCACGCCCAAGCGGAGAATCACACCAGATGATGTGTATATTATGGATTTGGAAGAGAAAGAGTAAAAGGTAATTGCCATGGAATTCTGGACGGCAAGTGCAGAAAAGTAGCGATAAAGAAGCTGTCATATGACAATAAATAATGGAAGAAATGGAAAAAAGCCGGCGTCCACTCCGATCTTTACGGGGGGACGCCGGCTTTTAGCAGTTTTATTTGCTATTTACTAATACGATAAATAGTAACAAAGTTATTTTATTCCGGAAGGCAGTTATCCAGGCTCCTGTTTAGAACGCTCCGGGCGCCAGTTTCATCATATCTTCAGGAATTCTGCCCTGTTCCCGTTCCACCACCTCATAAACGACCACATCCGGTTTATATTCCTCCAGCATGGAGGTGTCGAATGCCTGCCAGTGGTAGAAATCCGTATATTGGAAGTATTTGTTCAGCGTCTGTGAAAGAGAGTATCCGAAGGAGTCACGGTACACTGCGACCCGGCGCGGATCGGGCGCTCCCGGTGTGACCAGGTGGGTGATGTTGCCGTCTCCGTTTACGTCCTCCCTGGTTGTTTCCAGTTCGTCATAGTAACCACTTATGGCGGCAAAAGTGTCGTCGGTCCGCGATGCAGGCATGTGGAACAGTTTTCCCAGATCTCCGACACCGGAGGGGAGGTAGGATACGGTCACATCATCTATGGATACCGGAGTCCCTCCCAGCGCCTCGATCAGCATCTGGTTTGTCACAAAACCGGCGGCATCGTTCCAGTGGGTGTCGGTCTTAAAGTACCACTTATAATCCCTGTTCTCCTGAAAATAGGGAGCCGGGTCAATGACTGTCACGCTGCTGTGCTCCTTAATATAGGAAATCAACTCTTCGGAACGCGTGGGAGAACTGAGCTGACGGCAGCTGTCGGGAAGATATTCCCTGTATACAGACTCCTTGCTGGGCGGGAGTACGAGCAGAAATTCGATCCCCTGCGATTCGAAATAGTCGGCTGCTGTCTGAATGTGCGCAGTGATGGATTCCAGAACGGGCTGTGGATACCGGTTGATGCCGAGACAGTCGGCTATCGACGAACCGGCCGTATAGAAATACCATCCGTCTTTTCCCTTCAGCACCTGCGTGGAATCAGGATAATCGAACAGATCCAGATTCAGCCTGGCATTGAGAGACAGAAAACGGTTCCGAAAGGCGGCGTGGTCATTGATATAACTGTCCATTTCGGATGGAAAACGTTCCAGATTCTCAGCGGACAGCACCGGAAATTCTGCAAGCGTACGGTTCTCATCACTTCCGGCGTCCGATTCATTTTTCATAAGTGGAAACAGCAGGTTGGGGGCCAGAAGGCACAGCCAGAACCCGGCAATCATTATGATCTTTTTGTTCATAAACAAAACTCCTTATATCAGAACTTATCAGAACTGGAAATAAATAAACGCGGTATAGGTGCTGCTTACAACGACCAGAGTGGACAGGAATAAGAGCACGATCATCACGGCAATATCTCCATAGGATACGGATTCTTCATCAAAAATATGGGCCTTAAACCGGGGAAACAGAGCCTGTACCGGTCCGCACAGGAGAATTCCCAGGGCGGCGAGGAACAGAATCTTGTTGTTGGCAAAGAGTCCCGCATTCCAAAGACCCCGGGTGGGGCGGATCATGGCTTTTGCAAGGTTAACGGCAACGGTCATGCTGGGAGCGCGGAACAGGAGCCAGCCGAAGACAACCACGATCATTGCATACAGATGGTTAAGAAATTTAAGCGGGTTTTTATCCAGCAGCTTTTTCAGCCAGAGCCGTTCCGACAGGATAAAAATACCGTGGTAGATTCCCCAGATAATAAACGTCATGCTTGCGCCGTGCCAGAGGCCGGTTGCCAGGAATACGATAAAGAGGTTTACACAGGTTCTCGGAAGTCCTTTCCGGTTGCCGCCGAGAGGGATATACAGATAGTCCCTGAACCAGGTTGACAGGGAGATATGCCATCGTCTCCAGAACTCGGTTATCGAAGAGGAGAGATAGGGATAATTAAAGTTTTCCTCATAGTAAAAACCAAAAATCCGCCCCAATCCGATTGCCATATCCGAATAGCCGGAAAAGTCGTAGTAAATCTGAAGGGTGTACAGAATCACGGCCAGCCAAGCAGTGACGGTCCCCATCTGCTCCGACGGTACGCCCATAATATAGTCGACGGACTGGCCGAATGTGTTGGCCAGCAGAACTTTCTTCGCAAGGCCGTATACAAACCGTTTGATTCCGTAAAACTGCATGGAAAGCGTCTCCGTGCGGTCCGTAAGCTGTCCGGCGATCTGGTGGTATTTTACAATGGGTCCCGACAGAATCTGCGGGAACAGGAAGATGTAAAGCGCCATGTGAAACAGATTTTTCTGCGCCGGGCTTTTGCCGCGGTAGACATCGACCACATAGGAGATGGCCTGGAAGGTATAAAAAGAGATACCGAGGGGAAGGACGATATTTCTCAGAGGGAAAAGTTCCGTTCCGGCAAGGCGTCCCACCGTTGTCACAAAGAAATTATAATATTTAAAATACCCGAGGATACCCAGGGTAATTAAGGCAAATACCGCCACGGTCAGTTTCTTAAGACCGGTGCGGCTGCCTGCAGCGTCCAGGCATAGTCCGGCCGTATAGCACAAAAAGACTGTAAGGAGCACTAAAAGCAGATAACGCGGTCCGCCCCATCCGTAGAAGATGAGGCTGGCCGCGAAAAGGACAATATTTTTAGCATTCCTGCCCGGAACCAGGTAGTATAGAAACGCTGTGGCCGGCAGGAAGAACCAAAGAAATACAAGGGAACTGAATAACATAATAATACCGCCTTTTGTATATTATCTCAGAATGTTTTTGTTACGGGTTGTCCGCCGGAGGCTCCGGCGTCTTAGCGGGTTTCGGAGGTTTGGATTTTTCCTTGATATCGAAAGATAACTGTGCTTTAAACAGATCACCATCAATATAAATTTCAAAACTGCCTTTCTGAAGCTCGGTCAGGCTCTTGGCAATGGACAGGCCCAGTCCGCTTCCTTCCGTCGCTCTGGCCACATCGCCGCGTACAAAACGTTCCGTCAGCTCATCGCCGCGGATATTCAGCGGATTGGCCGATATATTTTTAATGGTGAAGACAACCTGTGGGGGAAGTATCAGTCCCTCCTCGTTAATACGCAGATTATCCTTCGTAATATCGATGTAAATACGGCTGTTTTCCATCGCATACTTAAACGCGTTGTTATAGAGGTTTTCCAGAACGCGCCACAGCCTGCGTCCGTCAGCTTCTATCAGCAGTGTTTCCTCGGGGGCGGTGGTGATGAGTTCCAGATGACGGCTGGCAAATTTCTCCTCAAACTCCCCGTTTGTCTGATAGACCAGCTCGATAAAGTCAATATCACTGATTTCCAGCTTCAGATTACCGGAACTGGCCTTCGACGCCTCCACCAGATCTTCCGTCAGCGTCTTCAGACGGTTGGATTTCTGTTCCAGAACGTCCAGGTAGCGGAGGATTTTTTCATCCTGGATATTTTCACGCCGTATCAGTCCTACATAATTGATGATGGAGGTCAGAGGCGTCTTGATATCGTGGGATACATTGGTAATCAGGTCCGTTTTCAGGCGTTCGCTTTTAACCTTTTCCTGAAGTGCGGATTCCAGGCCAAGACTGATATTGTTGATATTGGCTGCCAGCTCGAATTCCCTGCCGTCAAAGTCATCCAGATTTACCTGATAACTCGTCTCACCGGCGGCCAGGCGCTCTATGGCCGTGCTGATCATATCGTGTTCCACCGCGTGTTTAAACAGCAGGTAGAAAATCCAGAGATTGAATGCGACACATGCAAGAATTACCATTCCCGTCAGGGCGTAAATGGTAGTCTTGCTCAGGTAAATTCTGTCCCACAAAAACCATGCAAGGCTGATGAGGGAGGTGTTGATGGCCGCGTAGGCCAGGAAACTGACAACCATACGGGTCGTAAAGCTCTGCCCGGTAAAAAAGATGGACATGCGCTCACTCCACCGGCAGATAAAACTTCCGGTCCAGATGGTTCCAGCCTTATATCTTCTGAGCAGGCTGAAGAACAGAAGCAGCGCTCCCAGATAGAAGACCGCCGTGTAAAGCACGCGTTCCGACAGCGCCCAGGATTCTTCCGGAAGCACCAGATGGGCAATCCGCACAAGGGCCAGACGGCAGAAGGCGAAGCCCGCAATGGTTAAGAGGGAGAACATGACAATGCCTGTCTCCGTGCTCGTTTTGTCAAATCCGTGCAGGGTGATGGTCTTGTCACCGGCATTTTTGTGCCCTGATACCTTGAGCAGGAACAGGAGCGTGAGCAGGGCAATCATGCCTCCGGTCACCAGGAGAACAAATCCGCTGATGTAATAGTGCTGCATGCTCCGGAAAGCATCCCTGTTATTCGAATAGACATCCTGCACCGGATAGGTGGTATCCACTCCGGCCAGCAGATAAAATGTATTCGTATCATAAGGATTGTTCGCCGCCAGGGCGGACACGGTATTTAACGCAATTGATTTCAGGTTTGTATCATAGAATACGGAGTTTCCCGGAAGGTATGCATATTTGCCGTATGTTTTTAACGTGTCTGAAGTTAAATCACGATCGTTGGCATAAATGGTCGCTCTTTTCGTGCTGGATTCATCGTCATAATATTCCACCTTAAAATGCAGGTTGCTGGGATTGACAAGCAGCCGGTTGTAAGTGGAATAATACTGGTGGAGCATTTCCATAATCTCCAGTGAAACCTCTTCCAGGGAGGCTCTGCGCGTTCCGGGAATCAGGTAACTGTAATGCTTTTCAGGATCACTGGCCGCCCAGTCGATGTATCCTTCCCGGGTCCTGGCGTCGATGGCCGGTGTGGAGACCTTTGTGCACTGGAAATCTTCATTCAACTGGTAGCCCATGGACTGCAGATAGGAAATGATATCCGCCAGGCTGAAGCTCTCCGTCTCGTTTGGGCCAAAGGTCATCTGCAGCATTTCTTTGGAAACATCGATGGCTCCGCCGCTCTCAAACGTGGAATTGTACTCAATGTACTGGAAAATGTCATTTAAATCACGATTAAACTGTCTTGTAAATTCATCGGTATCCTCATAAGCCATATTTTGGACACGCGTGATACCGACGCCAAAGTTATCATTCAGATACATGGTGCCGATGCCCGCGAACATAACAGTCAGGAAAATGAGGTGCAGGGCGCTGGCAATAAGCTTCTGGGCCTGCATGGATAGTCGCGAATATTTCATATTATTTATCACCTGTTTTCTGCATTAGAGGATGAAAGACAGCCGTCGCCGATTGCTTCTTAATTCTTTAGCTGACGCCTATCGCTTCTTAATCCTTTAGATGACGCCTACTGCTTCTCAATCTTGTAGCCGACGCCCCATACTACCTTGAGGTAACGCGGCTCCCTGGGATTAATCTCAATTTTCTCCCGGATGTGGCGGATATGGACAGCCACCGTATTGTCGGCCCCGATAGCCTCCTCATTCCAGATTTCCTCATAAATCTGGTCGATGGAGAAAACCTTCCCCGCATTCTTAACGAGCAGGAGCAGAATATTGTATTCAATCGGGGTCAGCTTAATGAGATCGCCATCCACGGTCACTTCCTTATTTTCATCATTAATCAGGAGACCACCGCATTTAAAAATATGGCCGCCGGCCTGGGTGTTCATATTGCCGAGCTGGGTGTAGCGGCGAAGCTGGGATTTCACCCTTGCCACCAGTTCCAGCGGATTAAACGGTTTTGTGATATAGTCGTCGGCCCCGATATTAAGTCCCAGAATCTTATCGGCGTCCTCAGACTTCGCGGACAGGATAATAATCGGGATACTGCTGGTTTCACGCACCTTAAGAGTCGTCCTGATACCATCCAGGCCCGGCATCATCACATCAATAATCATCAGGTTTACATTGTGGGACTGCAAAAGTTCCAGCGCCTCGAACCCATCGTAGGCCTTAATCACCTCAAAACCTTCCCCGGTGAGGTAAATGTCAATCGCTTCCACAATTTGTTTATCATCATCACAGACAAGAATACTCTGCATAAGTAAACCTCCTTCTCCATTCTCATTATCGGTAAAAAAGCATAGTTTTTTTCATTATACAACGAAAATGGATAAAAAGGGTATTACTTTTTCTTAAGCTTTTTTCGGGGAGGGGGATTTGGTTGAGATGTGAGGACGCCTCTGTAAGACGGCGGACGGGGGAGTGGGAGGGTGTTTATGAGTCTTCAGTCCCGGTTGGTAGGGTGTGGTGAGGGGGAATCCAGGAGAAAAGATTCCTTCCCCGGGCAGGTTGTCGACGGGACTGAAGACTCAGGGAAGGTGACTGCCCCGTCCGCCGGCTTCAGGGGCTGATTGTCTCTTTCGTCAAGCAATTTGGTGAAATGTCAAGAGGTAAATGAAAAAGATTTTCTATAAGAAAGGTAACTTTAATAGACCTACGATTCAAAAGAAACGTAAGTTCGGTATATACTATGGATTACCTACTCTTTTCCACAGAGTAGAGTTGGCTTTTGTCCAGCAGTCCAAAAAGCATACGTATCAGTTTACGGGAAGTCAACGCGAGTGCTCGTTTGTGCCGATGGGTTCTCACCTCAGCAAATTTTTTGTCATAAAAGGCCTTGTATTCCGGACAGTGATTCATGACACTGCCTGCGGCCTCTATCATGTAATAACGCAGATAACGGTTGCCGGCTTTATTCATAGGCGTGTCTTCTGCATCAAATATCCCGGACTGGTTTTCCTTCCAGACAATGCCACAATACTTGGCAAGTGCATCGTTGTTTTTGAAACACTTGATTGTGCCGATTTCAGCAAGGATACCACTGGCATAAACCTTGCCGATTCCGGGAACGGAGTTGAGGATCTGGTACTCGGTAGGGTTCAGCCCCTTCACCGTCCTTAAAATGGCATCATCAATTGCTTTGAGTTCTTTTTCAAATGCATTGATACAGTTAAAAGAACACCCGATGGAGACCGTCAGCGGTTCATAAAGACACTTGTCCAGCCGGTAGGAATTAGTGGCCGCCTTTTGAAGCAGATAAGTGGTCTGCTCCGGATCGGAGATTCGTCCACGGCTCTTGGAGCTGATGAATGCAACCAGCTCATCGACCGAAGCATTTACAATGGCCTCGGTCGAAAGGTATTCCGTAAGGACTGCTTCTGCGGTGGCACCATATTTGTCAGAAAAAGGATGTTCCTCCTTGTTCAGCATGGCAAACTCACTGAATTTGAGGAAGATGTTGTTGAGCATGTAGGTTTTCTCCTTGGCCATACATTCCGTAATGTGAAGCCGGTGCCTGGTAAGGCGCTGGAGGGCAAGATACTGTGCCCCACGCCACGGCTGGGTTTTAATCCGCCCTACCCTGGCGAAATCGGCAATGACAAAGGAATCGATCCCATCGTTCTTATCAAGGGAATTGAAGGATCCTTTGTACTTTGCCACTTCCTTGGGGTTAAGGCAGTAAACCTTCGTGCCGAAAGGGGCCAGCCTTTCGCAGGTGGAAAGGTAATTGGCAATGTGGACGCCATAAAAACCGGTAGACTCCAAACCGATGATAACGGAAAGGAACTCATGGTGCTGTTCCAGAACTTCCACTATCATCTGCCCCATCCTCTCAGCGCCATACTGGGCGTTAGGGATGGGGACCATGCGGATAAGGAAGTCCTGCTCGAAATTCAAAGCAGAGATAACGTTTAAGCGGGAACCAATGTCGATTCCAACAAAAAGCGTTGACAGGTAATCGGTTTTCTTCATGTGTAATCACCACCTTTCATGTAAGAATGGGGAAACATAGCCAAAGCTTATCCCGATTCGGTGTACCGGCTGCAACCTCGCGATATCAGCATTGAACCAGTAGAAATACCCTGCTGGAGGCTGGAACTGGTGATGCAGCATTTGTGTAAGCAGTCATGGCACACCGTCTGGGCTGCAAGCTTGATAAGCAATAGCCAAAGGCTTTGCATGCGGGGGCAGCAGTGACCTTAGCTAAGATTCCACTGAGAACCATTATAGCACCGGGAGGCTTTGATAGAAAGTAACCAGTAAACAGTATAGATGAGAAAAGGATGGACCAGCACTCCTGGAGGAGACCCCTCCTGATATGACAACATAGAAATTCCTTACATCTATACTAGAAAAAAATAAGTTTACAGCCTATGTTAACTGGCTATAAACTTATTATACGAGTAAGGGGGAGGTATTGTCGCTACCACTATGTAGTTGTGAACCTTTTACATTTTGAAGATGTTTTAGGCTGAATTTGGAGATAAATTCAAAACTAAATTTAATGAGTAAACAAAAAAATGCATGGTTATTCAAGGATAGGTCAGGCGCCAAAGCTCAGACTCATCAATTGATACCATGCAGGAGGCATTCTTCTGGAATTCGAGGAAACGTAGTGGCAGCGACAATACCTCCTCCCTTTGAAAAAATAAGAACAATTCAGCGGCCGCAGGCCGGGATACGGGATGGCGATAACCTTCGCGTCTTCAGTCCCGGTCATAACCTTCCCGTGGGAAATCCGGGAGAAAAAGATTCCGGAGGGAACCTGGGAGTTCATCGGCACTTACCGAGGTTTTTCACGAGGTTAGTACCGTTATGCACTCCAAAGAGCGCAAGCGTTTCCCGCAGGAACTTTTTCTGCCCGGATTCCCCACCCGCGACAACCTGCAAACCGGGACTGAAGACACATAACCTCCCCCTCACCATCCCGAACCCCGACCGTCCCGGCGGCGTTCTAATTTCTCAACCTACCCCCCTAAATACGCCTGCTGCACCACCCCATTAGCCCGCAATGCCTCAGCGCTGTCTTCCAGAATAATCTTTCCGGTTTCCAGCACATAGCCGCGGTGGGCGATTTTCAGCGCCTTGTTGGCATTCTGTTCAACCACGAGCACCGTGATTCCGGTTTCGTTCAGATCTTTGATAATCTTAAAACAGGTGTTAACCATAATCGGCATCAGCCCCATAGAGACCTCGTCGATAAGAAGCAGCTTCGGTTCGAGCACCAGTGCGCGGCCGATGGCAAGCATCTGCTGTTCGCCGCCGCTCATTGTCTTGGCGAGCTGGTTTTTCCTCTCTTCAAGTCTTGGAAAGAGTTCATATACCTTTTTAATGTTGGGCTGGATTCTGGAAGTGTCCTTTACACGGTAACATCCGGTGCGCAGATTTTCTTCCACGGTCAGGCTGCCGAAGACGCGGCGTCCTTCCGGAACGTAGCCAATCCCCATTTCCGCCCGTTTCCAGGCCGGAACGTGGGTGATGTCCTCGCCGTTGTAGGAGATGGTACCCGATTCAACCGTTTTAAGGCCCATAATCGACCGGATCAGGGTAGTTTTTCCGGCTCCGTTTGGTCCGATTACGCTGACCAGCTCTCCCTCGTCTACCTGGAGGCTGATTCCTTTTATGACTTCCATTTTATTGTAATTCACTTTCAGGTCTTTGATCGTGAGCATCGTCCTCATCCTCCTCTCCCAGGTATGCCTCGATCACCTTCGGATCCTTCTGGATTGTTTCCGGACTGCCTTCGGCGATCTTTTTTCCGTAGCTCAGAACTACAATTCTGTCGCACACCTTCATAGTAATAGGAAGGTTGTGTTCGATCAGGACAATGGTTTTGCCCTCCTCTTTCAGGCGGCAGATCAGGTTTGTCACTTCGTTGATAGCAAAATTGCTCAGACCGGCGCAGGGTTCGTCAAGCATAATGAGAAGCGGATCGGTTGCCAGCGCCCTGGCGATTTCCAGACGCCTTGTGTATCCGAGGCTTACGTCCCTGGCAAGAGTGTCTTTATAGTCGGAAAGTCCCACCAGCTCCATCAGTTCATCCGAACGCTGAAGCGTTTCCTTTGTATGGCAGTTTTTGAAAAAAGAACGGACTCCCGTATATTCCCGGATTCCCAGGGCGGCGATTACATTATCCCGGATTGTCAGGTCACCGAGCGGTTTGGAGATCTGAAATGTTCTCGCAATCCCCATTTTGGCGGCCTCATAGGGAGCCATGCCCTGTATTTCCTTGCCGTCCAGGCAGATGGTTCCTTCATTCGGCTTATAGACTCCGCAGATGGTATTGAAGAGCGTCGTCTTTCCGGCGCCGTTGGGTCCGATAATGCCCAGTGTTTCATTTTCATGGACCACCATGTCAAAATCGTCGATTGCCTTCAGGCCGCCAAAATACATTTTTAATCCTTTGACCTCAAGAATTTCACCCATTTGTCTCACCTGCCTTATGCCCCCGAACTATTTTCAGGAAATTTCGTACGATAAAGCTGTCGTTGCCCAGGAGTCCCTGTGGCTGGAAGCGCATCATCAGGACGAGGATTCCGCCGTACAGAATCATTCTGTAGTTGTCTGCAAAACGCAGAAGCTCCGGTGCGGCCCCGAGAATCAGAGCGCCGAGCAGCGGCCCGCGGATCGTTCCTATGCCGCCCACAACGACCATGGACAGGATGCTGATCGACACCGTGAAGGCAAAGCTGCTGGAAAAGATAAAGGTCATACGGTGCACGTAAATGGCGCCCGTAAGTCCCGCAATGGAAGTCCCTAAAAAGAATGCCAGGATTTTGTAACGGTTGACGTTAATGCCCAGGGACATGGCGGCGCCCTCGTCGTTTCGGATGCTGGACAGGGCGAGGCCAAACCAGGAGCGCGTCATCTTCCGGATGAGAAGACACACAATCACAATCAGGATTACCAAAAGAACGAGAAAGTGAAGCGGTGTCATTTTCTGGCCGAAAAAGGTCGGCGTTTTTACGGACATTCCCAGGGAAGCCCCGAAAATCTCCATGTTCTGAAACAGAGCCACCATAACAAAGTTGATGCCGATCGTCGTGATGGCGAGGAAATCATCCTTCAACCGGAGGCTGATAATTCCTAAGACCCCTCCTGCGGCGCCGGTGATAAGAAGCGCGGCGGGCAGAGTCAGCCAGAAATTGATTCCCGCATTTGTCATAAGAGCCGATGCATACGCTCCGATTCCGAAAAAGGCGGCGTGACCCATGGCTGACTGGCCGGCATAGCCTGTAATAATATTGAGGCTCAGGGCCAGCAGGGCAAAAATTGCTATATTTACCGCAACTGTTATAATATAACTCATGCCTTTTTCCTCCTCTACGCTGTTTTTTTGCTCATCAGGCCGGATGGTTTGATCAGCAGTACCAGAATTAAGACAATAAATGCGATGGAATCTTTTGGAATAAAGGAACCCATATAAACGGAAATCAGGGTTTCCGCGAGGCCGATTACAAGACCGGCGACAACGGTGCCGGCCGGATTGCCGAGTCCTCCGAGGACGATAATAGCCAGCATTTTATAGGAAGGAGTCTCGCCCAGGGCGGGGGTGATGGAGTTGTAGAGCATCCCCACCATCATTCCTGCCGCTGCCGCGAAGCTGTATCCGATAATATAGCTGAGCGCCGTTGCCGAGTTCGTATTGATTCCCATGGCCCGGGCGATTTCGGGATCCTCCGCTGTGGCCTTCCAGGCCAGCCCCATTTTCGTCCGGTTGAGTACAAACCACAGAACGAGGAAAAGCAGTACGGTCAGGAAGAGAACCAGCAGCCATTCGGGCGCGAGAACCACCTTGCCCAGATGGATTGCGCTAAAGCCCAGGTCGGCATTGTACGCCTTGGTCCCTGCTCCGCAAATCAGGCGGACCAAATCACCGGTGAGTGTAAAGAGCCCTACACTGGTGATAAGCGGGATAATTGGAAGGATATGCGGTTTTGCCAAAATAGGGCCGTAGAGAAATTTATGTATCAATACACCGATCATCCCGGTAACCACCATGGAACAGATGAAGGTCAGGAGCAGGTTGTGGGTGGAGGAATAGATATAAAATCCGATATAAGCTCCTGCCACATAGGCTCCCGCGTTGGCGATATCGAGGATTCTCATGATTCCGTAAATGAGAGTGGCGCCCATAGCGGTGAGAGCGTAGACACTTCCAATTACGATTCCGTTAATGATTTGCTGTAATAGCATACATTTACCTCCCGCAGTTGTGATAGTTAAGGTTCGGGTGTGATAACTGCCGGATCGTCAATGATATCGTAGTAATGATAAGCTGCATCCTTTATAATCTGAATCTGTACCGGCTTAACGGCCTCTCCTTTTTCAGAATAATACAGAAGTGTTCCTGTAACGGTCGGGAAATCTTTTAAGGATGCAATGGCGTCTCTGACTGCCTTCGGATCCGTAGAACCGGTAACTTCGATGGCCTTGAAAATAACTTCGAATGCATCATAAGCAGAAGCGCCGACCATATCAGGTTCCTTATTATAGGTTTCCCTGTATTCCTTCATATATTTCTGGGTATTCTCGTCCTTGGTGTCACGGTCCATGTTGGTTGTCAGGTAAAGTCCGTCCGCATTCTTGCCCGCGGTTGCAAGGAACTGCCAGGAGTCTACGCCCTCTGTGCCGATAACCGGTACGTTGAAGTCCAGAGTCTTGCACTGCTTCATGATTTCTGCGGCGTGTCCATAATAGTTAGCCATATAAATCAGATCCGGTTTTACTTCTTCTTTCAGTTTGGTGATAATGGAGGTAAATTCATTATCGCTCATAGCGACTTTGTCATAGGAAACAATTTCTGCTCCGTTGGCCTCGGCATATTCGGAGAATGCACCTGCCAGCTCAGAGCCGTAATCGAGATCCACGGCAATGATGGAGATCCTCTTGGCGTTCAGTTTATCAACCGCCAGTACGGCGCCTGCCTTGCCCTGAATTTTGCCGGAGAAGGATTGAGAGAAAATATAATCGCCTGCATTTACGACATCCGGGTGAACCGCATAAGCAGATACCATCGGAATTCCGGCCGCCTGGATAATCGGAGCCGCCACACGGGTAGGACCGCTGTAGCTGCCGCTGACAATTGCAACGACGTTATCTTTGGTAGTCAGTTTTTCAGCAATGCTCACGGCCTGGTTTGTATCCAGCGCGTCATCATAATCAACCAGCTCAACCGGGCGTCCGAGCAGGCCGCCTGCCGCGTTGATATCGGAAACCGCCAGCTTGGCGGAGTTCAAGGTACTCTCGCCGTCCGCCGATGCGGCCGCTGAAGTCAGGGGTGAAAAGAATCCGATTTTGATGGGATCGCCGGAAGGCTGCTGTGCAGAGTCTGCCGCTTCGCCGCTTTCACCAGATGCGGGCGCCTCGGTTGACGCAGGCGCCTTGGTTTCCGCGGGTGTAGAACTTCCCGACGAACCGCAGCCCGCCATCGAGAGAGCCATGACCATACTCAGTGTTACTGACATTACTTTTTTTGCTCTTTTCATAAAATTGCTTCCTCCTATAATATTTTTATGCCAGAAAACAGGAAACTGTCGAAATATAAGTCGAATTTTGACAGATAATAACAGAATTTACTCATAGTTTTCTGACACTTCACTAGATTATATCGCCGGGACGTCGAGAAAATGTCGATGTAATTGCTTAATTTTCCTGCAAGTGGGGATTTAACTGAGGTGAGGAGGACGCGTCCGGAACGGACCATGTCCGGTGTGGTGAGGGGGCTGGCTGAGTCTTTTGTCCCCGATTGGAGGTTGTTGTGAGGGGGGGAATCCGGCCGGAATGAATTGTTACGGGGACCGCTCGCGCTTTTTGGAGTGCGCAGCGGTGCCAGGCTCGAAAAGACCTCGCCAGGTACCGGCGGACTCCCATATCCCCTGCACAATTGATTCCGCCTCCTTCCCCCGGCAGATTATCGCCGGGGACAAAAGACTCAGGCGGAGGTTTTCGCGGCACCGGACATGGTCCGCTCCGGACGCTGATTGTCTCTAACCTTAAATGGGGAGGACCCTGTCGCGGCCACTACGAAGCTGCGATACTTTTACGGTCTGACGGTATCTCACCAAACCAATCAGAGACCGGACAGCAGATATTCTGAAGCATTCGGAGAAACATAGTGGTTGCGACGATCCTCCTCGCCCTTTGAAGGAATAAGAACAATTCAGCGGCCGCAGGCCGGGGTTCGGGATGGCGAAAACCTCGGCGTCTTCAGTCCCGGTCCATAACCTACCGGTGGGGAAGAAGGGAGAAAAAGATTCCGGAGGGAACCTGGGAGTTCATCGGCACTTACCGAGGTCTTTTCGAGGTTAGTGTCCGTTATGCACTCCAAAGAGCGCAAGCGTTTCCCGCAGGAACTTTTTCTGCCCGGATTCCCCACCCGCAACAACCTGCAAGCCGGGACTGAAGACTCACAACCTCCCTCTCACCATCCCGCCCCCCGACCGTCCCGGCGGTGTTCTCATTCCTCAATTAAATCCCTATATTCGACATAGTTTCGCGAAAACTTATTCTTGACAAACGGAAGGAGATTGGATACACTGTGAATAGTTTGAATATCAAAGCATTTGAAACCAACAGTAAATCGGGGATAAAATATGACTTCAAGAATAATCGGAACCGGCTCTTATCTGCCGGAAAATATTGTTACAAATACAGACTTAACGGAGTATATCGACACGAGCGACGAGTGGATCCGCGAGCGGAGCGGAATCTGCTACCGCCGGATTTCCACCGAGGAGGGCACATCGGCCCTGGCGGTCCAGGCGGCTCAGAGGGCCATCGAGGATGCGGGCATCGCCCCGGAGGAGATTGAAATTATCGTTTTGGCCACTTCCTCACCCGACAGGAGCTTCCCCAGCGCGGCGACGGACGTCCAGGCGGCAGTTGGGGCGCTGAACGCGGTTGCGTTTGATATCACTGCGGCCTGCTCTGGATTTATCTATGCTATGCACATTGTACAGGGATTTATCCAGTCAGGTATTTACAAGACGGGCCTGGTGATTGGCGCGGAGACCCTTGGCAAGGTACTGGACTGGACGGACAGGGGAACCTGCTTCCTGTTCGGCGACGGAGCCGGAGCCGCAGTAGTGAGAGCCGATGAGAAAGGCCTGATAGACACCCTGGTAGGCAGCGACGGAAGAAAAGGCTGGGTATTGGAATGCCAGTCCAGAAGTCTCGGCAACTGCCTGACAAAGGTAAAACCGGAACTCGGCTTTATGAAGATGGACGGCCAGGAGGTCTTCAAATTCGCGGTCCGCAAGGTGCCGGAGATTACGAAACAGATTATGGAAGACAACGGTCTGGTTCAGGAGGATATCCGCTATTTCGTGCTTCATCAGGCGAACATCCGGATCCTGGAGGCTGTTTCCAGAAGACTGAAGATCCCGATGGAAAAGATACCCGTCAACCTGGATCAATACGGCAATACATCCGCAGCGTCGATACCGGTACTCTTAGACGAGATGAAACGGGACGGCCGTTTACAGCGCGGTGACAAAATTGTTTTATCGGGCTTCGGCGCGGGACTCACCTGGGGAGCCATGCTTCTGGAATGGTAAGGTAAAAAGCCTCGGACCGGCCGGGCCGGCTGAATGGCTTTATAATAAAGAAACAATATCAAAAATAAGAAATAGTAAAAGGAGACAAAGAGTTATGTTAGAAAGAATGAAAGAGATGATTGCAGACCAGTTAAGCGTAGATGCGGAGAGCATTACAGAGGTTTCCACATTTAAAGAGGATCTTGGCGCAGATTCACTGGATCTGTTCGAGCTTGTAATGGCGCTCGAAGATGAATACTCCGTTGAAATTCCAGCAGAAGACTTACAGAATCTCTTAACCGTTGGCGACGTAATGAACTATTTAAAAGAAAAAGGTGTTGAGGCATAATGAAAACAAGAGTGACAGAACTCTTAGGGATTGAATACCCGATTATCCAGGGCGGAATGGCCTGGGTGGCAGAACATAATCTGGCGGCGGCCGTTTCAGAGGCAGGCGGTCTTGGACTCATCGGAGGCGCAAGCGCTCCGGGAGAGGTAATCCGTGATGAGATCAGAAAAGCCAGAGCATTGACGAATAAGCCCTTCGGCGTAAATATTATGCTGATGAGCCCCTATGCCGATGAAGTGGCAAAGGTGGTTGTGGAGGAAGGCGTCAAGGTGGTTACAACCGGAGCCGGAAACCCGGGCAAATATATGGAAATGTGGAAGAACGCAGGGATTAAGGTGATTCCGGTTGTTGCTTCCGTAGCCCTTGCCAGAATGATGGAAAAGGGCGGAGCCGATGCCGTAGTGGCAGAGGGCACAGAGTCTGGCGGCCATATTGGCGACCAGACGACGATGAGCCTGGTTCCCCAGGTAGTGGACGCTGTTTCCATCCCGGTGATTGCAGCCGGAGGAATCGCAGACGGCAGGGGAATCGCAGCGGCATTTATGCTGGGCGCCGAAGCGGTCCAGATGGGAACACGCTTTGTAGTGGCCAGGGAATCCATTGCCCACCAGAACTACAAGGACAGGATTATTAAGGCGAAGGACATCGATACAGCGGTTACGGGACGCAGCCATGGCCATCCCGTGAGAGGCCTTAGAAATAAGATGACCAGGGAATATATCAAACTTGAGCAGGAAGGAAAGTCCTTCGAAGAACTGGAATACCTGACCATGGGTTCCCTCAGGAATGCCGTAATAGAAGGTGATATCATGACCGGAACCGTTATGGCCGGCCAGATTGCAGGAATGGTAAAAAAAGAACAGACCTGTAAAGAGATGATCGATGAGATGATGGCTGAGACAGAAAAACTGTTGGGAAGAAAATAAAGATGAGAAGCACGCTCCGGGGCCTTTTCCCGCCGCTTGATGAGAAGGCGGCAGAAAATGTACAGAGCGGCTTTTTACCGCCCGGACGCCGGAGGTAAGGCGAAGCGGCGGATGGTAAATCAGTAAAAAGTAAGTAAGGATAAGTTGGGAGCGAGGTAACGCTATGAGCAAAATTGCATTTATTTTCCCGGGACAGGGAGCGCAGGCCTGTGGTATGGGTCAGGATTTTTATGAGCAGACGAACGACGCAAAAGAGATTTTTGACAGGGCATCCGAAATACTCGGATTTTCCATGCAGGAGCTCTGCTTTGAAAAAAATGACAGATTGGATATCACGGAGTACACACAGCCGGCTATGGTTACGGCCAGCATCGCTATGATGAAGGTTTTCATGGAGCGGACGGGGATCAAACCCGATGTGGCGGCCGGTTTAAGTCTGGGAGAATACCCTGCAATGGTAGCGGCAGGCGTTATGTCAACTGAAGACGCAATCCGGACAGTAAGGCAGAGAGGAATCCTGATGCAGGAGGCGGTTCCGGCGGGAGTCGGGGCTATGTCTGCCGTACTGGCCATGGATGCGGAGAAGATTGAAGAAGTGATTGCCGATATCAGCGGCGTTCAGATTGCCAACTACAACTGCCCGGGCCAGATTGTAATATCCGGTAAAAAAGAGGCGGTTGAAGAAGCGGCGGAAAAATTAAAAGCGGCTGGAGCCAAGAGGGTTCTTCCGTTAAATGTAAGCGGTCCGTTCCACTCCTATCTGCTGGAAGAAGCAGGGGAGAAGTTATACGGAGTGCTTAAAGAGGTGGAAGTACATACGCCGGCTATCCCTTATGTGGCCAATGTGACGGCGGAATACGTCACGGACAGCCGGGATGTGAAAACGCTCCTTAAGAAACAGGTATCCTCATCGGTGCGCTGGGAACAGAGTATCAGAAAGATGCTGGAAGACGGAGTGGATACATTTATAGAGATTGGGCCGGGCAGGACATTGACCGGTTTCATGAAGAAAATCGACAGAAACGTGAAAGCGATGAATATAGAAAAACTGGAAGACATTGAGAAGGTAAAGGAGGCGTTAGGATGTTAAACGGTAAAATTGCAGTTGTGACGGGCGCCAGCCGCGGGATCGGCAGACAGATTGCCCTGACCATGGCAAAAGAAGGCGCAGCCGTAATTGTTAATTATAACGGCTCCGCTGCGAAGGCAGAGGAAGTGGTAAAGGAAATCTGTGAGGCAGGAGGCCAGGCGGAGGCGGTTCAGTGCAACGTGTCCGACTACGCAAAGGCGGAGGAATTCCTCAAATATGTCATTGGAAAATATAAGAGAATCGATATTCTGGTAAACAATGCGGGAATCACAAAAGATAACCTGCTGATGAAGATGAGTGAAGAAGAATTTGATTCTGTGATTGATATCAACTTAAAGGGCGCATTTAACTGTGTGAAACATGTGTCCCGTCAGATGTTAAAGCAGAAGGGCGGACGCATTATCAATATTTCTTCCGTATCGGGCGTAATGGGCAATGCGGGCCAGGCAAATTACTGCGCATCCAAGGCAGGCGTGATTGGGCTTACAAAGTCGGTGGCGCGCGAGCTGGGAAGCCGCGGCATTACGGTCAATGCGATTGCGCCGGGATTTATTGAAACAGAGATGACGGATGTACTCCCGGACAGTGTGAAAGAGACAATGGGAGCTCAGATTCCGTTAAAAAAATTCGGAAAAACAGAGGATGTGGCGAATATGGCGGCGTTTCTGGCATCCGATAAGGCGGGATACATTACAGGCCAGGTTATCTGCGTAGACGGCGGAATGGCAATGTAGGTTTTCAGGTATAGCGAGAAAGGCGGTCGGATTATGAGCAATATGACAAGAGTAGTTGTAACAGGAATGGGTGCCATCACCCCAATCGGTAATGATGTGGAGTCCTTCTGGGAAGGGCTGAAAGAGAAGAAAATCGGCTTTGGGCCAATCACATATTTTGACACGGCGGATTATAAGGCAAAGGTAGCCGCCCAGGTAAAGGATTTCAATGCGAAAGACTATATGGACCCAAAGGCGGCCAGGAGAATGGAAACTTTTTCCCAGTATGCGGTAGCGGCGGCCTCACAGGCAATTAAACAGGCCGGACTGAATATGGAAAAAGAGGATCCGTATAAGGTGGGTATCAGCATCGGCTCCGGTATCGGCAGCCTTCAGGCGATAGAGAGGGAATATACAAAACTTCAGACCAAGGGTCCGGGACGCGTAAACCCGCTTCTCGTTCCGCTTATGATCAGTAACATGGCGACAGGCAATGTTTCCATCCAGTTCGGGTTAAAGGGCAAGAGCATCAACGTGGTAACTGCCTGTGCAACGGGAACACACTCCATCGGTGAGGCGTACCGCTCTATCCAGCATGGCGAGGCCGATGTGATGGTGGCAGGCGGCGCCGAGGCCTGTATCACACCTCTTGGCGTTGCGGGATTTACCGCTCTGACCGCTCTCTCCTCCAATGAGGATCCGCAGACGGCATCCAGACCGTTTGACAAAGACCGCGACGGTTTTGTCATGGGAGAAGGCTCCGGCGTGGTAGTTCTGGAATCACTGGAACATGCGCAGAAGAGAGGGGCGGTGATTCTGGCCGAGTTGGTCGGATACGGTTCCACCAGCGATGCATTCCATATCACTTCCCCTGCAGAGGACGGAAGCGGCGCTGCGAAGGCAATGGAATTTGCAATGAATGACGCAGGCATTAAACCGGAGCAGATCGATTACGTCAATGCTCACGGAACAAGCACCCACCACAATGATCTTTTTGAGACAATGGCCATCAAGCTGGCGCTCGGCGAACATGCATATAAAGTAAAAGTGAATTCTACCAAATCCATGGTCGGCCATCTTCTGGGTGCGGCAGGCGGAGTGGAATTCATCACCTGCGTGAAATCCGTTATGGAGAATTACGTCCACGCGACGGCCGGTTTAAAAGAAGCTGACGAGGGCTGCGACCTGGATTACACTATGGGAGAGGGCGTATCGATGGATGTCAATTACGCCATCAGCAACTCCCTGGGCTTCGGCGGTCATAACGCCAGCCTGATTGTAAAGAAATTTGAGGCATAGAATCCAACCGGAATTTAAGAATCAGGAATATGATTCAGGATATGCCCGTCCGGCCGCATAGATACGCCTGACGGAGACGGATATAAATCAGAGATAGAATGAGGTTCAATATGGAAATAAATGATATTATAAAGTTAATCGAGGCAGTTTCCGAACACGGCCTTACGAGCTTTGTCCTGGAGGAGAACGGTTCCAAAATCTCCATGAAAAAAGAAAAAGAGATTGTCACCGTTTCAGCTCCTGCAGTCCAGACCGTAATGGCACCCGGAACGGCCATGTCCCAGGATGCAGCGCTGGCCGGCCTTGCGGTACAGCCTGTATTTTCAGCCGCCGAGGCCGTTCAGGGTACTGGCGCCGCAGCCGAGCCGGGTTCCATCGGTTCCGATAAGATTGTGACATCCCCGCTTGTGGGAACGTTCTACAATTCACCGTCACCCGAGGCAGGAGCATTTGTCAGCGTAGGTGATACAGTGAAGAAGGGCCAGGTACTCGGAATCATCGAAGCAATGAAGCTGATGAATGAGATCGAGAGTGAATATGACGGCATTGTGGAAGCGGTTCTCGTAGACAATGAAGAAGTTGTGGAGTACGGCCAGCCATTGTTCAGGATTAAATAAACAGAACGAACGGAATAAGTGGTTCACGGGCATTGTCCCGGAAAGAAGGTAAAGCATGTTAGGAATCAAAGAAATCCAGGAAATCATTCCTCACCGTCATCCGTTCCTCCTCATCGACTGTATTGAGGAAGTGACACCGGGTGAAGGCGCGGTAGGATATAAATCAGTGACTTACAATGAGCCGTTTTTTGCAGGCCATTTTCCGCAGGAACCGGTTATGCCGGGCGTACTGATCGTGGAGGCGCTGGCACAGGTCGGTGCGGTGGCTATCTTAAGCCAGGAAGAGAATAAGGGCAAGGTCGCTTATTTTGGGGCGATCAACAGTGCGAAATTTAAGAAAAAGGTAATTCCGGGCGATAAGCTTAAGCTGGAATGCCATATTATCAAGCGCAAAGGGCCGGTGGGAATCGGCAGCGCAACCGCAACGGTGGACGGCAAGGTTGCCGTTGCAGCGGAATTAACATTTATGATTGGATAGGTGAGGGCCGATGTTTAATAAGATTTTGATCGCAAACCGGGGAGAGATCGCAGTTCGGATCATCCGGGCCTGCAGGGAAATGGGAATAAAAACGGTAGCCGTTTATTCGGAAGCCGACAGGGATGCGCTCCATACGTTTCTGGCCGACGAGGCCATCTGTATCGGGCCGGCTGCATCTACGGAAAGCTATCTGGATATGGAGAGAATTATCTCCGCCACCGTGGCGATGAAAGCGGATGCGATTCATCCGGGTTTTGGTTTTCTCTCTGAGAATGCCCGCTTTGCAGAGCTATGCGAAAAGTGCAATATTAAATTTATCGGGCCGTCCGCAGAGATTATCCATAAGATGGGCAACAAGTCGGAAGCCAGAAAGACCATGATGGAGGCCGGAGTTCCGGTTGTTCCGGGCAGCAAGGAGCCTGTTTTTACGGCGGAGGAAGGGCTTAAGCTGGCAGAGGCCATCGGTTTTCCTGTTATGATCAAGGCGTCCTCCGGAGGAGGCGGAAAGGGAATGAGAATTTCCCGGGGAGCCGATGATTTTGAGGCCAACTTTAACCAGGCCCAGATGGAATCCGTCAAAGGTTTTTCAGACGACACCATGTACATCGAAAAATATATTGAACAGCCAAGGCATATCGAGTTCCAGATTCTGGCCGATTCATACGGCAATGTGGTCCACCTGGGCGAGCGCGACTGCTCGATCCAGAGAAGACATCAAAAGGTATTGGAAGAATCACCTTCCGTCGCCATCTCGGCCGACTTGAGGAAACGGATGGGTGAAACCGCAATCAAAGCGGCGGAGGCCGTAGGCTACGTCAATGCGGGAACCATTGAATTCCTGCTTGATAAGAGCAAAGAGTTTTATTTTATGGAAATGAACACCCGCATCCAGGTGGAGCATCCGGTCACGGAAGCGGTCACAGATATGGATTTGATAAAGGAACAGATTAAAATAGCGGCGGGAGAGAAGCTTTCCTTCACTCAGGAAGACGTGGTCATCCGGGGCCATGCCATCGAATGCCGGATTAATGCGGAAAATCCTGAAAAGAATTTCATGCCGTGTCCGGGGCGCATTACCAACGTCCATGTGCCGGGAGGAAGAGGAGTCAGGATTGACACCGCCATTTACAATGATTACATGGTTCCGCCGAACTATGATTCCATGCTCTTAAAGCTTATCGTTTACGATAAAGACAGGGAGTCCGCCATTGCCAAGATGCGCAGCGCCCTCGGCGAGCTGATCATCGAGGGAATCGAGACCAACCTGGATTTTCAGTATGAAATCATGAGCAGTGAGGCCTACCAGAGCGGGGAGGTTGACACGGACTTTATTCCGCGTTATTTCCCTCAGTACTGTAAATAGGTTACTGTTCACACCGCATTGCGCTGTGAACAATAACGTAAATAGTGACAATAAAAGTGCAAATAAATATTTCCGTCTAAGAAGGGGAGAATGCCTATGTTAAGAGATATGTTTAAGAAAACGTATACCTTAATCGATACAAAATATGCGGACAGGAACGGGGAAGACCAGCCGGAAAACGGGGAAGAACCCAATATCCCAAAAGGATTATGGCGCAAATGCAACAAATGCGGCCGTCCGATCTATACAGAGGATGTTAAGAATAATTTTTATGTCTGCCCCAAGTGCAGCGGTTACTTCCGTATCCATGCCCACAGGCGTATTGAAATGCTCATAGACGAGGGAACCTTCGAGGAATGGGATAAGGAAATGGAATTCGTAAATCCTCTCGGATTCCCGGGATATGAGAAGAAGATTGGGGCTGCGAAGGAGAAATCGGGCCTCAATGAAGCCGTCATTACGGGTCAGGGAAAGATTTACGGACAGGATACCGTGATTGCGGTCTGCGATTCCAGATTCCTGATGAGCAGCATGGGGCACAATGTGGGTGAAAAAATCACCAGGGCCGTGGAACGCGCTACCTGCGCAAAGCTTCCGGTCATTATCTTTGCCGCTTCGGGCGGGGCCAGAATGCAGGAAGGGCTTGTTTCCCTGATGCAGATGGCGAAGACTTCGGCTGCCCTCAAGCGCCATCACGATGCGGGCCAGCTCTATGTCAGCGTCCTGACCGATCCGACAACGGGAGGCGTGACGGCCAGCTTTGCCATGCTGGGCGACATTATCCTTGCCGAGCCGGGGGCCCTGATCGGCTTTGCAGGCCCAAGGGTGATTGAACAGACGATTAGGCAGAAACTGCCGGAAGGATTCCAGAGAGCCGAATTTTTACTGGAACACGGTTTTGTGGATCGGATTGTAGAGCGTAAAGATCAGAAAGAGGCGCTTGCGCGGATTCTCCGGATGCACAGCGGAAAGAAGAGCTGGCGGAAGGATATGGACGAAGACGAGCGTAAACGCGAGTTGGCGGCGAGAATCTGCGCCCGGGAGGCGGCAGGCCTCGCAGCGGGAAAACCGCGGGGACCGATTGCGCCATTCTCAGGTGAGATGAGGATGAAGACGCTTGATAAGATAGCGAACCGGCAGCAGGATGCCTGGGAGACGGTGCTGAAGTCCAGAAGCAGCGACCGCCTTGTGGCCAGTGACTATATCCGCGTTTTATTTGACAATTTTATGGAAATGCATGGCGACCGCTATTATGGTGACGACGGTGCGGTGCTTGGCGGTATTGCAACTTTCTATGGTATGCCGGTGACGGTAATCGGACAGGAGAAAGGCAAAACCACCAAAGACAACCTGAAGTGTAACTTTGGAATGCCCTCCCCGGAAGGTTACAGAAAGGCGCTCCGCCTGATGAAACAGGCAGAGAAATTTAACCGTCCGGTCATCTGCTTCGTAGACACGCCGGGAGCGTTCTGCGGGCTGGAAGCGGAGGAAAGAGGACAGGGCGAAGCCATCGCAAGAAACCTGTTTGAAATGTCCGATTTAAAGGTTCCGATTCTGACCATTGTAATCGGCGAAGGCGGAAGCGGCGGGGCTCTGGGCCTGGCTGTAGCCAATGAAGTGTGGATGATGGAAAACTCCGTTTACTCCGTCCTGTCGCCGGAGGGGTTTGCTTCGATTCTCTGGAAAGACAGCAAGAGGGCGAGCGAGGCGGCGAAAGTGATGAAGATGACGGCAAAAGATCTTTATGAGCTGGGGCTTGTAGAACGCATAATAGCGGAAGATCTGCCTGCTACGGCCGAGACGGCTGAAATAGTTGGGGAAATCATCGACCGCCATATGAGAGAGTTCTTTAAAACCTGTGAAATTATGACCCCTGAAGAGATAATCAGTCAGAGATATGACAGGTTCAGAGGCTTTTAACATTGTTTTCGTAAAACCCCGGGTTAGCGGCGGTTGACGGTATTACTTCAGAAACAGGATAGGAGACATAGAATGTGTAATTTAAAACCGTTGAAAATAGGTGAGCTGACGGCGAGACTTCCTATTATTCAGGGCGGGATGGGAGTAGGCATCAGCCTCTCTTCTCTGGCGGGAGCCGTGGCAAAGGAAGGCGGAGTGGGAATTATATCCACAGCACAGATTGGTTTTCGGGAGCCGGATTTTGCCGGGGATTCCCAGGCGGCCAACTTAAGGGCCATCGGAACGGAATTTAAGAAGGCGAGAGAAATATCGCCGGACGGGATTATAGGATTTAACATCATGGTTGCCACCCGCAATTACGCCGAATACGTGAAGGCGGCGGTAAAGGCGGGAGCTAATCTGATTATTTCCGGAGCGGGGCTTCCCATCAACCTTCCGGAGTATGTAAAGGGTTCCGCGACAAAGATCGCGCCCATCGTGTCTTCCGTAAAATCTGCCATGGTCATCTGTAAGATGTGGGACAGGAAATATAAGACGGCCCCGGATCTGGTAGTGGTGGAGGGACCTCTGGCAGGCGGCCATCTCGGTTTTGACAGGGATAAACTTCATGATCTGGGAGCCGACACGGAGCACGCCGCAGATACATTCAAAAAAGCGGAGTATGATGACGAGATCAGGGGGATTATCGCCCTAGTCAAAGAATATGCACAGAAATATGAAAAAGAGATCCCGGTAGTAACGGCAGGAGGCATTTATTCCCACGAGGACGTGATGTACCAGCTTGAACTGGGAGCCGATGGTGTCCAGGTTGCCACACGCTTTGTAACCACGGAAGAGTGTGATGCGCCGATGGCATATAAGCAGGCATATCTGGATGCCAGGGAAGAGGATATCATCATCGTAAAGAGTCCGGTCGGAATGCCGGGACGTGCGATCAGGAACCATTTCCTGAAAGAAGTGGAAAAAGGAAAGCAGGCGATTACTCATTGTTACCGTTGTCTGGAGAAATGTGACCAGGCGAAGATACCGTACTGCATTACAAAGGCCCTTGTCAATGCGGTGAGCGGCGATGAAGAAAATGCCCTCATTTTCTGTGGAAGCAATGCATGGAGGGCCGATAAGATTGTGACGGTGCATGAGGTGATGCAGGAGTTGTGCGGCAGCGGACAGGCTGTAGCCGTAACGGAGTAATTTCGACATGGCCGGAGAGGGAACTGCCCGGTGGATTGATGATACAGTAGACGGACGTACTTAACTGAGGAAGCTAAGTACGTCCGCTTTTTTGTGCATATCTTACTAAGAACCGGTCGTTGTATTAGCCGTTTTGTATATTGACGACGAATTGTTTGTATGCTAATATATGAACAGTGAACAAAATAGTATTTTGGTCACAGAATGCCTTACTTGCTTTTGCATACTCTAAGTGGTAAAATTATTGTAATTATCGTAACTGTTCAGAAGGTACTGAATATTTGCGGTTATCCAATCATTAGACTATGCATAAGAAAGAAGGGGACCTATGCCGAAACCGTTTTCTCCTGAAGAACGAAACCAGATACAACAACTGATTCTTGAAAAGTCGAAAGAGTTATTTGTACGTTATGGGTTTGAAAAAATTACGATTGCCGATATTACTGAGGCAACAGACATCGGAAAAGGAACTTTTTATCAGTTTTATAAATCAAAAGGAGAGCTTTTCGTCGATGTTTATGCCAGAGAATGGCGTAGGCTGCAAGAGGAATTATTGCAAAAATATAAGGGATATACCGGCGATATTGCTGAAATTGTCCTTTCCTATATCAGGGATAACCGAAAGAACTTACTGGGCAGTCCCGTACTAAGCATTATATACCAGCGTGGGACGCTGAAACATATCAGTGATAAATATGGAACTCAGGGATTGAAAGAGTTCAGTGAACTGAATAAATCAGTTCTGGAGGAACTGATTAACAGCTGGTCACCGGGATACAATTACGAACTGAAGATGGATTCACGGATCCTTTCCGGAATGATGCGTTCTCTCAGCTATCTGACTTACCACAGGGATGAAATCGGTGAAGATATATTTGAGGATGTCATTAACACGTTTATGGAGTCGATGGCTCTGGAAATAAAAGCAAATATTGCAGTTAAAAACGAATAAAAATACGATAGGTTATAATCGATAGTCTACCATAAGATGTGGGAACAACTGACACAACATCTTATGTTTTTATAAGTTACATTTCATACCCGGATGGATACCGAGCAATTTAAACGGGGATATTCCGGACGAGCTGTAACAGGTAAAATGCCGTTTTCAGGCAGCTATTGAGGATAGCCTATTTTTTTGCGCCTTTTTTACCGTCGATGCAGGCAGCGAAGATTCATTTTCCTGTTTTTATCTTTAAAATTGTTGTTGGCCACACAATTGAAATAAACAGAGAAACACGATAACACACACGTAAGGAGGAAAAAAATTGCAAATTACCGACTTAAAAAAATATCTTGTCATTCTATCCACAATTTTATGGTGCGCTATTACAGTGCTTGGCTGGAAAAATGAAAACTATTTAATCTGTCTCATTCTCAGTGTTTTTATAATGGGATGCTATCTGATACTCGGCGCAGCAAACAAAGGAGTATTGAAACAAAGATTTCTTATTTATCCGCTTTTATCCTGGGCGGTTGTCTGGATTGCGGCATTTGTCTGTGCCGCATACTTTGCGGATAGTTATGCAGGCGTGGTTCCTCCCCTGATTCTGGGCCTTCATCCGTCCCTTGCCTGCATTATCGGCGGATTTTGGTTTGGCGGCCTTTTGACGCTTCTTCTTGGCTGGCGCGTGAACAAAAGTGACTGGATGTCTTCGGAAGACTGGGATGAATTTGTAAGCTTAATAAAAGAGTTGGATGTACAGGAACAGAAGGAGGCCGGACAAAATGGACATTAATACGATTATTATTCTTGGAGTTGCGATTGCGATTATTCTCTCATCATTTGTAATTGGATGGCTCGGCATGAAAAAACTGAAAAGCAACCAGGATTATTTTGGGGCGACCATGCAGTTTGGGCCTTTTTCAACCGGCATGTCCGTTATGGCGGGCACGGTCAGCGCGTTTGCCCTGGTGGGCGTAAACGGACTCGTCTACGCGAACGGAACTTCTATGGCTCTCTGGATGCTGACATCCTGCGCCGGTGCGTTTGCCATGCTGCTTTTGGCTAAGAAAGTGCGTGGAATGGCGGAGCTTGGGCCGGTTTCCTCCCTCGGCGATTTAACGGATTTGAGATTTGCCAACAGCCGCGTGATCAAAGGATTTATGTCATTTGTACTGATGCTGGGCTGTCTGGCTTACCTCTCTTCACAAATCACTGCAGGCGCTGCGATGCTCAGCCATCTGATGGGATGGAGCCAGATTGTTTCCGGACTGGTTATTTTCTCGGTGGTTGCCCTTTATATGTCTTTCTCGGGAGAGATTGGAGGCATGCTCACCCAGGCCTATCAGGGAGTCGTTATGTGTGTTGCCGTAGTCGTACTGCTGATTGCAGTGCTGGTCACCACCGGCGGTATGGGAGGCGTTATGGAAGCTGTCGCTTCAGCCGGAACGGTCACCTCGGCAGATGGAAGTATTACGAAAGCATTTTCTCCCGACCTTTTAAACGCCTGGGGAACCAGCGCTAAGGCGACCTGTTTTGCATGGATTTTTATTCCGATAGTCGGCACAATCGGCCAGCCCCAGTGTATCAGCCGAATGTATGCGCTGAAGGACCCCAAGGATGTACCCAAAACCGCAATCATCAACTGTCTGAGCCATATTATTGTCGCCGCCGGTTCGGTGTTCATCGGTTACGGCGTCCTTTATCTGGTTGCATCGGGGAAAATCCAGCCTCTGGCCAAAGCAGACGACGCGATTTTCGTTTTTGCCGATTACTGCGGGCTGGGAGTCCAGATCGCCGCTTACACCGCGGTTTTAGCCGCTTCGATGTCCTCAGCCTCACTCTACCTTTCGACCTCTGCAATCTGTCTGTCAAAAGACCTTCCGTCTGCTCTCGGCGTTCACTTTAAACCCGAGACGCAGTTGAAGGTGTCGCGTATCACCATGCTGGCAATGGGATTCGGCGCAATATTCTACTCCCTTTACGCCAGTGAGAGTGTTGCTATCCTGGGAACCTTCGGCTGGGGAACCCTGATGTCGGCGACCTTCCCTCCCTTTATTCTTGGTTTTTTGTGGAAGGGAATCAGCCGCCGCGGCGTTGAAGCCGGGCTGATTGTATCTGCGGTCTTAAATGTACTGTCTCTGTCTGTTATTAAGTGGCCGGGCGCTCTTCCGTGGTACATCAATGTCATATCACTGACCCTGGCGGTTACCGTAATCGTTTCACTGCTTGTTCCCGACAGGGACAAGAATTCTATCCGTGCAAAGAAAATTGATGCTGTAATTAATTTATAAAACAATACCGGTTGCTGTCGCAGCAGATACTGCTGTAAAAAGTAATACCGGTATATAAGGAGCGTAACAATAGAATGGATCATACAAGAATTTATCTGAACGGACACATTCTTACCGTAGATAAGAATGACAGCTTGGCCGAAGCACTGGTAACTCAGGGGAAGCTCATTAAATATGTCGGCACGCGGGAAGACGCCATGAAGTATTCCGGTGGTGAGGCAGAAATAATTGATTTAAAAGGAAGGGCTTTGGCTCCCGGATTTATTGACTCCCATATTCACCTGGGCCAGATTGGGATGGGGCAGGTATCCGCCGACTGTCGGCGAGCCACATGTATCGCGGATGTGGTGGAGCTGATTCGCAGGCAGGCGAAGAATACCCCGAAGCACGAGTGGGTCCGGGGCTGGGGCCTTAACGAAATGAAGCTGGCTGAAAAACGGATGCCCACCTGTGAAGAACTGGATCAGGCGACAACGGATCATCCGGTCATGATTACGAGAGCCTGCTACCATGTTTCTGTCAATAATACAATGGCGCTCCGTCTTGGCGGCATATCCGACGGCACGCCTTCTCCAGAGGGGGGCCTGATTGAAAAAATTAATGGACACATAACCGGAACGCTTAAAGAGGCTGCACACAACAATCTTTTAAAGGTGGCCATGCCCGGAGAGGATATGCTTGAAGACGCTATGGCATCCGCCTCAGACAGTCTGATACGCCAGGGTATCACATCGATCCATGTAGCAGGCTGTTACGGATATCCGCAGATGCGGGCCATGCGGAGAGGAGTTCAGAGCGGCAGAATTAAAAACCGCATTTATGCAGTTTTATTCACCTTTATCGACTGTGAACAGTTTATCGACGATTATATCAAATGCGGCATCGTAACCGGATTTGGTGACGAACATTTCCGTATCGGTCCGGTCAAGCTGATGATTGACGGATCCACGAGCGCCCCTACCGCGGCCATGTTTGAACCTTATGATTCACGTCCCGGTGATACGGGCATCCTCTGTTACACCCCGGAGCAGGTGGAACGCATGATGATTAAAGCCAACCGGGCCGGTTATCAGTGTACCGTCCACGCCGTGGGCGACCGGGCTGTGGAAGTGATGGTAACAGCAATCGAAAAGGCTTTAGAGGATACCCCCAGGACAGACCACCGGCATCGGATTGAGCACTGCGGCTTTATCAATGAAAATCTGGTAGAGCGCATTAAAAAACTGGGCATTGTTGTTGTTCCCCAGCCGGCTTTCTTTTATGAATTCGGTGATGGCTATGTAATAAACTATGGAAAACGGATCGACTCAATGTTTCCCTGCCGCACATGGTTTGACAATGGCGTTGTCGCCGCCGGAAGCTCCGATTGCCCGGTCACCAGTTCCGATCCCCTCTTCGGCATTTTTGAAGCGGTCAACCGTGTGACGGGCAGCGGCAGAAAAGTTTCCCAGTGTCAGAGGATTAATATAAAAGAAGCGTTGCGGATGCATACATACAACGGTGCCTACGCCAGCTTTGAGGAGCAGATAAAAGGTTCCCTCGAGGTTGGAAAATTAGCCGATATGGTAGTTTTGTCCGAGAACCTCTACGAGGTTTCTGCAGAAAACATCAGAAATGTTCGTGTGGAACGTACAATTATTGACGGCGAAGACGTTTTCATTGCCGAATAAAAAAAAGCCTCCATTGGTGCTGTCCGGTGGAGGCTTTTTGGAGATTTCCGTGTCTTCTATGATCCTGGATATTGTTTTTATCCCCGGAAACGGTTAAGACATGCGTAAATTTCCTGTATGCGGGGCATGCATAATCCCATCGCCGTATAGGAGGAGCTGCTAAATGCCGCCAGTCCTTTTTTCTCATATTCCTTCATAAGGAGGGACACGGTTTCCTGCAGGGTATAACGTGACAGCAGATCGCGTTCCAGGCAGAACCGGACCATCTGCGCCAGAGCCGCGGTCTGTTCGCTGTCGGCCAGCTGCTCAACAAAACGGAGATCAACCGGCTCTTTTGCAACCTGGAAGGAATCCTTACCGAAAACTTTAACCTTAATTCTGTCGTCGTCTCTGCGGCCGTCACCACGCTCATCCCTTCCGCCTCTGCGGCCGTCACCACGGTCGTTCCTGCCGCCTCTGCGGTCCCTACGGTCATCTCTGCCATTGCCCCAGCTTTTACTGAGGTCTTCACTGGGCTCGATATCTCTTCGTCTGCAGGAACTTGAGCCGCTGTTCCTGCAGATCAGTTTCCTGTCGGCTGCAGGCAGATTAAATCCGGGCGCCGTCGTTGCGGGAGCTGAGGAGGCACGGTATTCATTGCAGGCCTTTTTGACCTGCTCCGTGATATCGCAGGGGCGGTAAGAATCCATCTGGATTACCGTGTCGGCAATATAGAAGTAGGCACCGGAGCTTCCGGCCACCAGTATGGTAGAAATTCCGGCTTTCTCATAGAGTTCCCGGGCCCTCTCAATAAAGGGAGTAATAGGTTCCTTATCACGGCTTACAATCTTCTCCATCAGTTCGTCACGGAGCATGAAGTTTGTGGCGGACGTATCCTCATCGATCAGAAATGCCGCTGCACCGGCTTCGATTCCCTCAATGACGGCCGCCGCCTGCGATGTGCTTCCGCTGGCGTCTTCGGAGGAGAAGCGGGAGGTGTCCCTGCCGTTCGGCAAATCATTGATGAACAGGGAAATATCCACATTATTGATGCTCCGTCCATCCTCAGCGCGCAGTTTAACCGCGGTTTGGTCCGTTATCACATATTCGCGTCCGTCTCCGGCAATATGGTTGTACACGCCGCTTTCCAGAGCCTTCAGCAGGGTGGATTTGCCGTGATAGCCTCCTCCGACGACCAGGGTAATTCCTCTGTGGAGCGCCATGCCGTGGATTGGGCCATGGTGCGGCAGGTTAAGGGTGATGCTTAATGAAGCGGGAGACATAAACGGGACACTGTCCTTCATAGGCCGATCCGAAATACCCGTTTCTCTGGGCAGGACAGAGCCGTCGGCGGCAAATGAGACAAGGTTAAGCCGCTTCAGTTCATTCCGTATAAATTCCTGATCCTCTGCGAGTTCGATCACGCTGCGGACCTGTTTCGGATCCCTGTTCCTATAAATGAAAACATTTCTGACGCAGCCGGGAAGGAAATCAAACAGTATTTTAATCAGTTCGCCCGAGTTGATAGTCCTGCCAAAAGCCGGAAATCCCACCTCGAAACGCGCTGTGATTCCGCTGTCCGTACATTCGCATGCCGTGCGCTCCAAAACCTCCTGCCCCGGCCTGCTGGTAGCAATAAGGCCGCTTTTGCCGGAGCCTTTGGCCTTGAAGTTAAAACGTGAGATTTCCTGGCTGAAACAACGCAGCAGATAATCCTCCAGGGCGGTTTTCTTCCATGGCCTGTCGGTATATTCGGAGGGAAATGCGTTTATTTTGCGGGGAACAAACACACTGACTTTGGACGGGGAGGCAAACGGATCTCCCTGAACGTGGTCGATCGATAAAATATAGTCTTTAAAATCATAGGAACCCTGAGCAGATTTATAAGCGGGATAGCTTTTGTGATCAACGGATTCCAGAAGTCTTTTTAAATCCTGGGACTGATTCATGGTTTTTTCCTTTTCTGCAGATACATTTGGGTCTGCAATTGATAATTGATGGTGGTAAACCGGGCTCTCTATCTTTAAAGGCCGGCAGGATACGGAAGGAGTATCTTGCAATCCGTACCAGAATATTTTAATTCATCCATACCAAAATGGCAAGAGATCCATGCGGTTTGAGTGTCAGTACTTACCTGGTGCACTGTAATTCGTTTCACAAGGATAGAAACGAAAAAATGCCGTTTCGTTTTTTAGGTCCAGTAAAGCCGGGAGATGGTTCAGACAGCTGTCATACAGCTGCGGCCTGCCGGGATATTGAATTTCCTTTTTTCCTGTGATATTATTGGCATAGATATAATAATGCTCCCAGCAATTGTAGAGGGCATGTACGGAGGAAAAGGATGGGACATTTTGAAAATGATTTATCTAAGGGAAATGTGGTGAAGCAACTTATCATGTTTGCAATTCCCTTTCTGATATCCAGTATTGTTCAGTCGCTGTACAACGTGGCGGACATGCTGATTGTAGGTAATTTCAGTGGTACTGCCAGCATGTCCGGTGTAAATATTGGCGGACAGGTGACATTTATCCTGACGAATATCGTGGTGGGGCTCTGTTCGGGCGGAACGGTGCTGGTGGCTCAATATCTGGGGGCCAAAAAGAGAGACGATATGCAAGACACGGTAGCGACCCTGATGAGTACGCTGCTGGCTGCGGCTGTTGTCATAACAATTATGATGCTGTTTCTGAAAAATCAGGTCCTTCACGCGATCAACACACCGGCTGAATCTTTCGAGGAGGCCAGCCGTTACCTGACCGTGACTGTAACAGGTGTCATATTTATTTTCGGCTACAATGTGTTGAGCGCGGTTATGAGGGGAATGGGAGACAGTAAAAGACCGTTCTATTTTGTTCTTATTGCCTGCGTAACCAACATATTTCTGGATCTTCTGCTGGTGGCGGTATTCGGCATGGGAGCGTTTGGAGCCGCCGTGGCGACGGTTATATCACAGGCGGCCAGCATGATATTCTGTATCATCTACATGGTGAGGAATGATTTCATTTTCGATTTTAAGCCGTCTTCATTCAAGTTTCACAAAGAAAAGCTTTCACTGATTATTAAAATTGGACTTCCGGCGGCGATCCAAAACGGAATTACCAGTTTCTCTTTCCTGATTATTACAACACTTGTCAATACGATCGGCGGGGTGAATGCTTCGGCGGCCGTAGGTGTGGTGGGAAAGGTCAATGGGTTTGCCATCATGCCGGCCATTGCAATGGGCAGCTCCATTGCCACAATGTGTGCACAGAACATCGGGGCTGGGCAATGGGAACGTGCCGGAAAAACCTGCAAGGCGGGCACGCTGATAGCGGTAGGGTGCAGCTATCTGATTTTTATCCTGGTGCAGTTGTTCCCAAGACAGATTCTGGAACTGTTTGACAGTAATCCGGACATGATACAGAGTGGGATCCAGTATTTCAGGACATTCAGCTTTGACTATTTGTTTGTACCCCTCTGCTTTTCGATAAACGGCCTGTTTATTGCATCCGGCCATACGACATTCTCGCTGATCAACTCCGTAATGTCCGCATTGGCCCTGAGAGTTCCGGCTTCCGTCTTATTCGGCATGGTCTTTGGAATGGGCTTAACCGGAGTGGGGCTGGGAGCCCCGATAGCTTCTTTTGGGAGTCTGATACTGATTATCTGGTTCTATCTGTCGGGAAAATGGCGGGAGAATGTAGTGAAGCAATAAAATTTTCAGACGGCAAAGACAAAGAGAGAAACAGGGATGGAAGAGCGACCTCCGCCTGCTTCTCTTTTTTGATGCCGGTATGGTTATGCGTATGGCATCCTGTTTTCTGGTGGTTTTATTACAGATGATAGTATTCCATCATTTCAGCGAGAAAGTCAGGCTCATTCTGCAGTTTTGCCAATTCTGCCGTACGGTGATCGGCAATCATGGCGTTTACCAGATCAAGCATTAACTTTTTACCCTGAAGTTGCCCCTCTTTAAGACCTTCCTTTTGCCCTTCCTCAAACCTCACATCCAGCGCATCTTCCATATTGAATTCCGTAAACAGCATATTTACCGCCTCCGTTCCATGCTCCTTCAGAAAACCAGCCATAATACCTACACGCTCGCAGTCTGCCATAGCCTGAATAATGGCCTCATCGCGGTTTTTTCCCTTATTTATGTAATCCCTTATAGTTTGTATAAAAAAGGAATATTCATAAAGCGGTCTGCACCGCTCCAGAATTGGGTGGTTGACCGGCAGATTGATATTGATTACCTTTACAATTAATTCTAACATAGGCGGATCGGCTTTTTCAAGATAGGCGTCGGAAAGTTTAAGGATTTTTTCACCGGGGAAATCTTTGCTTCCGTTATAGAATACAAAGAATTCGGGAGTGGGAACCGGAATCTGGCCTGTCCGGTAAAGTGCCCTGGGCTCAATGAGCTTTTCCATCGTCCGGCCATAATAAATAGCGTCCCGAAGCGGCATATTCGCATTGACTGTGGACTGGTGTTCACTGATTACTAATACTTTGTTTTTCACTGTAAACGCCATGTCATTTTTTCTGGCCATAAAAAGTACCCCGCTGAGAGTGGTAAATGTAATATCTTCCGGACGTACCATATCGGCTCCGTCCAGGGCCGAATAAAGCCTGGCCGCGTTTTCGGGGTCGCTGAAAAATGCTGTAAATGCGCTGGATTTTACTTCTCTGTTTGTAAGGCGGCTTTCAGTGTCCGTAGGGTGATTTTCAGGGTTTGTAAGACGGTTCCCAGTGTTTGCGCGGCTTTCGGGGCCAATAATCTGATATCCGGAGCGGGTGATGCGACTATCGGAGTCAGTGATATGATTTTTAGAATTTTCCATAAGAATCCCTCCCATATGAAGTTGTTTTGAGATTAAGAAATGATTTGCAGAGACTGCAGGAATTTAAGAATGTTCAGATTTATTCTGATTGGTTGTTTTATAGTAACACAGAGCCGGAGAAATGTCTATTGCCCCGCGGCCTTTTTCGTACGGAATATCTGTCTGCTGTGGCACATACATTAATAACAATCGACTGTATCAGGGAGTATATTTCATGCTGAATTATCTGTGGGCATTTATGATGCTTGTTGGAATTATATGGGCGGCTCTGCACGGCAATCTGGCTCTCGTGACTGCCGGCGCTCTGGATTCGGCCAGGGAGGCTGTGACCCTCTGCATTACCATGCTCGGCGTCATGTCATTCTGGACCGGAATTCTGGAGGTTGGCAGGCGGGCCGGGCTGATTGAGCAGTTATCAAAGAAAATGACCCCCATTCTGAGGTTTCTCTTCCCGAAGATCCCCAAGGGGCATCCTTCCCTGGAATCCATTTCCGCCAATATGATTGCCAACATGCTGGGACTTGGCTGGGCTGCGACGCCGGCCGGACTGCAGGCGATGGAAGAACTGGAAAACCTGGAGGAAGACAGAAGACGGGAGGGAAAAAAATCAGTTCCGAGGGGAGTTGCCAATAATGAGATGTGCACATTCCTGATTATCAACATATCTTCTCTGCAGCTGATCCCAATCAACATGATTGCATACAGGACTCAATATGGCAGCATCAACCCTACGGCAATTGTGGGGCCCGCACTGGTGGCTACAACAATCAGCACGATTGTAGCGGCAATATTCTGTAAATGGAAAAACAGGAAAGCCGGAGAGCACGCTTAATACATATATGCTGGTACACTGGCAGCAATATTCTATTCCGGGAAATCATGATACACTGATGGCGGATGGAATGAGAGACGGGACGGCAGAGGAGGCAGGGCAATAGAGGAGGCGGGACGGCAGAGGAAGCAGGGCGGTAAAAAAGCAGGATGGCAGACTAATAGAAAAAGAAGAAGCATCAAAGCGCCGGATAACATAAAATCCGGCGCTTAAACAATATATCCACGATAACAATGGATGGACAAACTGTAATATCACTTCAGCTTCTCTGCCCACTCATCTTCTTTAAAACCAACCAGCACAAAATCTTCTGCTATAATAAGAGGACGTTTTACAAGCATCCCGTCTGTGGCCAGCAGGTTATACTGTTCCTCCTCGCTCATAGACGGCAGCTTATCCTTCAGTTCCATGCTCTTATAAAGCAGCCCGCTGGTATTGAAAAATTTCTTGAGCGGAAGGCCGCTTCTTTGGTGCCACTGTTTCAGTTCGTCGGCCGAGGGATTATTCTCCTTGATATGACGGGCCTCGTAAGAGAGGCTGTGGCCGTCCAGCCATTTTTTTGCCTTCTGACAGGTGGAACAGGGGGGATATTCTAAAAATAATACACTCATGATAGTCTCCTTTCGCTTGTCTGTAATTTAACCTGTAATCGTTTCGAGTCTCGACTACTTTCAGCTCAAATTGTACCAAATTTTTATGCTGCTGTTATCATATCATAAAAATTGCGTTCTGCCAGCCCCCTAGAGCGTGTTTGTAAATTGCTCACAATACATCCAATATTTTTGATACACCATTTGGAATCCGGCCGGACCGGGACCGGAGGTCCGTTTTATCGGTTTTTTAACCTGTTCAAGCAGCATGGGCCTTATTTCACAGTATGGTCACAATTCCCATATATAATTATTCCGATAAATGACGGGTAATCAGAATGGAAGGAGTGGTATACGAATAAAATAGTAATGATAACGGCTTCGTCAGGAGCGTCCAATGAAATTTATTCTTTATCTATCGGAATATCTGGTTCCGATCATCATTTTTTATATTGCCGGTTTTGCCTTTCTTTCAAAACGTCCGGTTTTTGATGATTTTATAGAAGGTGCAAAACAGGGAATGAAAACAGTCGCAGACATTCTCCCCACCCTGATAGGCCTGATGACGGCCGTGGGAGTGCTCAGGGCCTCCGGCTTTCTTGATTTTTTGTCCGGCGTGCTGGAAAAACCGGCCGGACTTTTACATATACCGTCCCAGATCGTTCCGGTCATTCTGGTCAGGCTCGTTTCCAGTTCGGCCGCCACGGGGCTGCTGCTGGATATTTTTAAGACCTCGGGGCCGGATTCCTTTGTCGGGATGATGGTTTCCATCCTGGAAAGCTGCACGGAAACCGTCTTTTATACAATGAGCGTTTACTTCATGACGGCGAAGGTAACAAAGACAAGATGGACATTTGCCGGGGCAATGCTGGCCACAGCGGCGGGCATCGCAGCCAGTATTTTCCTGGCGTCGGTCGGATAAAAACATAAGAAAATACTGGAAAAATGCCATTTTTTGTAAGAATTTTGACGGTTGTCTTGACAGGGAGAATATTGTATAATCAGTTAGTACGCGGATGAGTACGCGAAAACTATGAAATGAAAGGGATTGCCGTGGATCATTACGAGACGCTCAATGAAGTACTGGTAAAGCTGTTCCGTGATATTATGGATATTGAACAAAAGGCCATAATTACACCGGAATATAAGGATATCACCAATAACGATATGCATGTAATCGAAGCGATCGGGATTGAGGCGCCAAAAAACATGTCCTCTATCGCCAGAGAGCTGTCTGTTACGGTGGGAACCCTTACGATTGCCATGAACAGTCTTGTGAAGAAAGGCTATGTGGAGAGAACTCGCGGCCAGGAAGACAGGAGAGTCGTGTATATATCCCTTTCAGAAAAAGGCAGGGGAGCTTACGAGCACCACGCCCAGTTCCATAAGGAAATGATAGACAGCGTTACCAGTGAGCTTACCAAAGAAGAGCTGGAAACTTTAATAACGGCACTGTCCAAGCTGAAAAAATGGTTTGACCGCTGGAAAGAGTAGAATATGAGGAGGCATCACGCAAATATGAAAAGATTTATGGTAGTATTAACCGGAGTGATTATAGCAGCAGCCCTTGTTGCCTGTACCCCGACCAAGCAGAGCAGCGAGAAGAGACAGAATCCGCCCGCAGGAGCCACACAGGAATCCACGGTGGACGGAGCCCTTGAGAAGCAGGAAATGGTGGTAGATGCAGATCCAACTGTAACAGTCTGCGTTTATTCTTTAAATGATGATAAGACAGGCCTGAAACAGAATATCGATGCGATTGACGGTGAGGAACTGGATGCCCAGCTGCTGGTTGATAAGATGGCGGAACTGGGAGTAATCGAAGAAGGAATCAAAGTAAAGAGCTTTGACAATAAGGACGGCGTGATTACACTTGATTTATCAGCCCTGGCAGGCGCTAAGGATGATAAGACGGTAACGGCTGTTGTCAATACCTTTATCCAGAACTACGAGGCAGAGGAATTGGCTCTGAGCGTAAATGGAGAGAAAATCGGCAGCGGAAATTATAAGTTTGTCAAAGAATATAAGAAGATGAATTAGTAATAAAGAGCAGTGAAAATAAGTCAGAAGCCGCAAAAACAGGGTTTCGCTGAATTAGAATTCGGCGGAACCCTGTTTTTTAGAACGGTACCATTACCACTTACTCAGAAGCCTGTTGCCTTGCTTGTGCAAGCGATTTCCCCTCCCTTAATAATTCCGCAACCAGGTCTTCCCTGGCTGTAATATGGGAAGCGATTTCATAGACTTCAGCAATTTTCGCGGCAGGAACTACCATTACCCCCGTCCGATCCATAACCACCAGATCGCCTGGAATAATTTGTACCCCGCCAATCACGACCGGAACGTCCAAAGCTGTTGTCTCGATGTCGAAAGCGCTTTTGACAGGCACGGTACCGGCGCAATAGACCGGAAACTGCATGGCTGCAATCTCGTCTGCATCACGAAGGCAGCCATTTGTCAGTTCTCCTGTGACGCCTCGCAATTTTGCCCGGAGCGACAGCAGATCGCCGCCGGTTGCGACGTCTGTGATGCCATCCATATCAATGACTAACAGATCACCCGGTTCCGTGCGGGTATCAATGATATTTCCCTGTTTTGCCAGGTTTTGGCCGTCCCATGGCGTCTGCCGGCGCTGCTGCCGGATCGTTCTTGCGAACCCCGCAGCCCGCGGCTGATGAGATTCCAGGGGCCGGAGCCCCTGCACTGCACCCCGTTTCAGCCCCAGGCTGTCCATGGCATCCGATATGGCGCCCGTTGCAAGCGCTCTGTATTTTTCTGTCCATATAAGTTTTTCCTCAACGGTCATTTTAGTTTCCTCCCTCTTTCCTGAGTTTTCCGGGTTGGTTAATGCTTATTCTACACAAACACATGGTAAAAACCGAGTATTGCAAATACGGCCAGGACTGCCAGCGCCAGGAAAGAAACGGCAAAAAGCTCGATAAACAGCCTGTTTTGAGGAAACCGCTCCTCTGAATCCTGCTGCTGGGCCACACCGGCCATTATGAGAGCGCCCGTGGTGGAAATCGGTGTAAATCCGGAAACGGTTCCTCCGATTACAATGACGGCAACCAGTTCCAGCGCACTGGTTCCCAGGCCGGCCGCGAGTTCACCGGCAGCAGGAATCAGAGTTGGGAATACGACTCCAAGGCCGGAACTGAAAAAGGACATCAGGCCGGCAGCCACCGCCATAACCATAGCAGCTGATTTTGGCCCCATAATTGATTCCAATGCAGATACCATGATATCAATCCCTCCGGACAGGGAAATCACATTCATCAGAATGCCGACGCCCAGAACCATCAGAATGACACTCCAGGGAATGGACTGTATGGCTTTCTTTTCGTCTCCGCAGTCCAGTATAATCAGAAGAGTTCCCACTAAGAATCCCATAAGTCCCACATTCCAGGAGAAAAACAGGACACCCACGGCCAGCACGGCGAGGCCTGCCAGAGAGAGGAGCTGTTTTCCTGAAAACCCCGGAAGTTTTACTTCTATGGAGGATGTGGATTCTTCCACTATCCAACCCTTATAATAGATATATACCACCGCAACTACGACCAGGGCAGTGGCCGCCAGGCAGAACATAATGGGCACAGTATTACCGGCCAGCCCCTGCTTTTCCATCAACTCGCGCACGACAGCGCTTTCCGGCGTCAGCGGGCTCATACGGCCGGACATCACACCCAGGTCTCCGATGATCGCTGTCATAATCGGATTGATTCCAGCCGACAGGGCTACCGGAATGGCGATTACCGGAATGATGGCCAGGCTTGGGATGGCTCCGGGGCCTACGGCACAAATGATAAAGCCAAGAATGTAAATAACAAAGGGAATCAGCATCTTTTTATTTCCAACAAGGGATACCATTTTTCTTGCCAGCAGCTCCAGTGTTCCATTTCCGTTAATAATCGCAAACAGATAAGTTATGCCTATCATCTGGATACAGAGGGAGGAGCTGAATCCCTTTATAATATCAGCCGCCCTGATACCGTAAACCACGCCGAGAACTGCGGCTATTCCCATACACAAAATTCCCACGTTACATTTTCTGATGAAACCGACTGTGATAGCGGCCAGAAGACCTATCAGCGATATAAGACCTAAGTTCATTTCGTCCCTCCCTCTATTTAAACGTAATGCAGACTGGACTTTCCGTATGCAGAATTCTGCCCGTATAATCCATTCTGCCGTTTTCTTCATCCAGCTTCATTTCAACTATCGTGTCGCTGTCTTCATTAGCCGCATAAAACAGGCTGTAGTCCCGGTTAAATGAAATAAAGCGGGGCGTCATCCCAAGCGTGGGATAATAGCCGATTTCCTTCATGTAGCCGGTGTGCTGGTCGATGTGGTAAAGAACGACGGATTCATGGATTCGGTTGGAACCAATGAGAATTTTTCCATTCTTACTCATAACAGAGGCGCTGGCCTGTCCCTGCCCCGTGTAAACATCGGGCAGCGTCGGAAGAATTTGACGGGCCGTGAGCTTTCCCCTTTCATCATCAAATTCAAGAAAGGTCATGGTGTTTCCCTTTTCATTGATTAAATAGACAAAGCGATTACCGGGGTGAATGGATAGATGCCTCGGTTCATCATATTCCCGGCCGCGGTAACAGTCTGTTTCCGTAAGCGTTCCGTCTTCCGGACGAAAACGGTATACTATAATCTGACCGTAACCCTGAAGCCTGGCCTGGCATACGACAAATAAAAACTGTTTTTTCTGATCCCAGATGCACTGATGGGCAAAAGAGACGGTTCCCTCCTCTTTGCCTTTCATATGGATCGTATTTACAATTTCACCCAGAGAGCCGTCCTTCTCTTTCCTGATAACATAGACGGCGCCTCCCTGGAGAGCAGCGACAATAAGATAACGGTTTGTACGGTCCGGAGTAATGTAAACCGGATTTCTGCCTCCGATGTCAATGGTATTCAGAGGGCACAGGGTCCCGTTGCCATTGATTCTGAAGCTGGAGACACAAGATATGTCCCCGTGGACTGAATAAAGAAAACGTTCTTCTAAATCCATTGTCTGATAAGAGGGATTTGGAAGCGTTTCCAGACACTGAATCTCTTTAAAGTCTCCTGTCGTTTCGGAAATTTCATAGACTTTAAGCCCCTTTCCCCTGGCGTTCCGTTCCCTCGTTGTGCGGCATCCCACATAAGCATAACCCATCCTGATTCCTCCTCAATATGATTCTGCCGGTTCTGTACCGGCTTTTACTTTTGATAAAATTATAACAGTTATGCCGGGGGGACGGAAATTCAGTCTGGGACTGAAAGAGCCATTCCGAAACGGAATGGCTCCTAATTCGCTTGATAGTAATTTTCGGTAAATGTGACAAAATCCATGATGTCCTGGCTCTTGCAGCAGGAATCCGACAACATCATCCAGACATTTCTGGATACAGGTGTCCCCTCTTTATTATAGATCGGGATTAGCTGGAAGCGTTCCCTGTCAATGTTCCATCCGGAACCGAAGAGAAAACAGATTCCCAGCCCGTTTTCTACCATTTCGATCGCAATATCAGGATAGGGGACGTAGTGGGCCGTATGCATGACCTCACCGAAGTGATCTTTCCACCACTGAATCAGGAGAAGCTTTACCATGGGATTCAAAAATGATTCAATAATGGGAAGGTGTTCCACATCATCCAGGTTGAAACCCACGGGAGCCATGATATACAGTTCTTCCTCAAACAGGCGGGTCTTTTCGCCCAGGAACGGATAATCTCCGCAGACAATGGCGATATCCAGAGTCCCGTCCGTGATTTGGCGTATCAGCATATCACTGGAGTTGGGAATGGTCTTAAACTGAAGCTGGTTGTATTTGTCGACATAAGCTTTTAATAGTTTTGGCATATGAAGCCTGGCAAAAGAATTGGGAACGCCAATCCTGAGAAGTTCTTTTGTCCCGTGGCGTTCAGAAAAATGCTCCCGTATTTCGCCGAAGAAATCCAGCATAATACCGGCTTTCTTCACCAGATATCTGCCATCCTCCGTAAACGTGACCCCCTGGCTGCTTCGTTTTACAATCTCCACGCCCCACTCCTGCTCGATGGAGCGCAGCCGCTTGGTGAGGGCTGACTGGGTAAGGTAGAGATCTTCGGCCGCTTTACTGATGCTTTTTTTCTCATAAAGTTTCTTCAGAACAAGCCAATCCAGATCCTTCATTCGTTATATCTCCTTTCATCGGTTGTCTGGAAATGCCTGCTTTCTTTCAATATAGCGTATAAACTGTTCCAGAGAATCGGACAGCCTCTTGCTTTTAGGGTAAAAGAACCAGGTATTCCGTATAACCGGGAGTCCGTTTGCGTTTTTGAGAGGGGTCAGGCAGAGGTTATATTCATTTACAAAATTTTCCGGCATAAAACAGAGGGCATAACCAAATCCGCGGTGGATCATCTGCCAGGCAACATCAATATAGCCCACCGCCATTCCCGGGGACAAAGGCTCCCCATAATGCTCCTGCCACCAGCCGGAAAGCAGCTCCATCGTCCTGTCATTCGTTTTATAATCGATCCGCTGCATGGCTGGGAGGCAGCCGAAATCCACGGGTTCCTTTGTTACGAGACAGGCTTCACTGTGCCCCACCAGAATACGGTTGACGCCTCCCTCATAATCACCGCGGATAAAACCAACATCCACAGAACCGTCCAACACCTTACGGAACAGGTTGTCGCTCTGATCCGTGAGTACATTGAACTGGATGCCGGGATGTTCATTCCGGTATTGGAAAAGAATATCTGACAACATGTATTTGCTGTAAGTATAAGAGGAACCGATCGTGATCGTTTCACCGGAATTTTGTCTGAACAATGCCAGACGGTCCCTCGTTTCTTTTATAAACTGAAGATAGAGCCCGGCCTGCTCGGACAGATAGGCGCCTTCCGGCGTAAATTCAAGGCCATGGGGAGTGCGGTTAACGATGGTAACCTGGAACTCCTCTTCCATCTGTTTTAAACGTTTTGTCAGGGCGGGCTGGGTTATATAAAACAGATTAGCCACCTTTGTCATATTCGGATTCTTGTAAAGTTCACTCAGAATTTCCCAGTCCGTATCTCTCATAAAAAATATTCCTCCCTGCTTTCTTCTCTTTATCTTAGCAAAAGGGAGGAAGAAAAACAAGGAGGAGGCGGGACTCATCGGATGATGCCGTTTTGTGATAGCTTCTTTTTTAATGTTCTCAGCTGTCCACCGTTTAGGATGACCTCGATTTCGTTATCCGAGAGATCCAGCACGGTGTGGAACGTAATGCCTTTTGTCGTATCTTTAACCTGAATCCGTTTGGCAGGGATTTGGCCAATTAGATCTTCGATGACCAGTTCATCTCCCTGCTCCAGGCTGTCGTATACGGAGGCGTCGCCGAAGAGCATCGGTATGATTCCGTGGTTAACCAGGTTCCCTTTGTGAATTCTGGCAATACTCTTTGCGATAACTGCCTTTACGCCCAGATACATTGGATTGATGGCGGCATGTTCACGTGAGGAGCCCTGCCCGTAATTTTCTCCGCCTATGATAATACTCTGCCCCATCTCCCTGGCTCTGGCTGCAAAGTCCGGATCATAGCGGTGATAGCAGTATTGTGACATCAAAGGAATATTGGAGCGCATGCTGCTGAATTCCGCGCTGGCCGGCGTAATGTCGTCTGTGGAGACATTATCGCGCGTTTTCAGGCTGATGGGGGCGCATAAACGGGTTGCCGGCGGCTCCGGAACCGGAAGAAATTTAATATTGGGGCCGCGCGTAATTTCGATTTTCGCCGCCTCTTCCCTCGGCAGCGGTGCGAGAATCATTGAATCGTCCACGTCATAACAATCAGGTTCCCTGATTGCCCCCAGTAATGCGACATCGGCACCCATAATATCTTCTGCTGTGGCAAAAGTCCCGGCAATTGCGGTGGCGGCGGCGCTCTCCGGACTGACCAGATAGATTTGGGCCGAGGGGTTGCCCGCCCTGCCTTTAAAGTTCCGGTTGGAGGTACGGACAGCAACACCGTCGGTGGCCGGTGTCTGGCCGATGGCACAGCAAGGGCCACAGGCAATTTCCAGCATCCGTACACCGGCATCCAGAAGGATTTCGATATAACCGTCACGCATCAGCTGGCGGTAGGTCTGCCTGGAGGCGACGGCACAGGTGCAGCTGACATCTTCGTGGACATGGCGTCCTTTGAATACGAGAGCGGCCTTCGCGAGATCGGCGTAACTTGTGTTGGTGCAGCTTCCGATAAATACCTGCTGCACCCTCTTTTTTTCGGCCTCATGGAGCGGTATTACGTTGTCTGGCTGGTGGGGACATGCGATGAGCGGTTCCAGGCTGCTCAGGTTAATCTCGATTGTCTCATCGTACTCGGCATCTTCATCAGGAAGAAGTTCGAGGTAGGCATCCGGCCTGCCCTGTGCGGAAAGAAATTTTTTCACCTGACCGTCGGCAGGAAAAATGGAGGCGGTGGCGCCCATTTCGGCTCCCATATTGGCAATTGTCGCCCGGGCAGGCACTTCCATCTCCGCAACGGCAGGACCCGTGTACTCATAGACATTTCCAAGTCCGCCTTTAATTGTTACCCGTCGGAGCATTTCCAGGATGACTTCCTTGGCATTGCAGCCTGGATTCAGACTTCCGGTCAGATTGACGCGGATGATCCGAGGCATAATCAGGCGCATGGGTACTCCCGTCATGGCTGTCGCCACGTCCATTCCGCCAACACCGATGCTGAGCATGCCGACGGCGCCGCCGTGCGGGGTGTGGCTGTCGCCTCCCATGGATATTTTGCCGGGAGCGCCGAAACGGGCCATATGGACGGTATGGCAGATTCCATTGCCGGGCCTGGATACATAGACGCCAAACCGTTTTGCAGCCGACTGCAGATAGATGTGATCATCTGGCGTTTTATTGTCCACGTACAGCAGGTTATGATCCAGATAGCTGACACTGCACTCTGTACGCACCCGGTCAAGGCCCGTTGCCTCAAACGCCAGATAAGTCATAACCGCATTGATATCGTGAGTCAGGGTCTGATCCACTTTGATAAAGACTTCTTCGCCCGGTGTCAGGATTCCGGACACATAATGAGCTTCCATGATTTTTCTTGTCAGTGATTTTCCCATAAATAATCCCTCCGTTTTCTGGCTTCATTTTACAGCCGGAAAGCGGAGGGATACCAATTCATTATAAGAATGTTGGCATAACTTTTTTTTATAACATTAAGAAAGTGCTGCTATGATATAAAAAGCACTCCGGGGCAGGACTGGTTGCCCTGCATTATCGGGTATGCACATTCACCCAAAGATGTAATTTGCCGCTATGCGGCCGCCCCTGGCGCAGAGACCGGCGGAATCAACTGTTTACATCATAAGTCAGCAGCCATGTCTCAAAATACGGTTTAATCACCCGGAAGGAGGCGCCTTCCATATCCAGGATAAACTTATGGAATGCTTTTGCCGAATACCGGCTGCCCAGAGCTTTCTGTGCGGCATCCCTCAGGGTGCAGATTTCCAGGTAGCCGGTGTAATATTTCAGGTAGTTGCCCGGATTATCAACAATGGAGTTAAACATTTCCTCGCAGACCTCGGGATCGCTGATCCCGTAATATGTGCTTAAGAAACCCGAGATCTTATCCCGATCCCAGCCGTCGTAATGGATATGGATATCCAGCAGTGCATACAGCGCGTAAATGGATGCCTGGCTGCGGGCCATCAGTTCCTGCATATCGGGGGAGAGGCCGTTGTCAAATGAATAGCTGTACAGTTCACAGTATAATCCCCATCCCTCATCATATCCGCCGCAGGAAAGGACGTGCCGCAGAGGACAGCTCTTTTTCCGGTTAAAATATACAGACTGGTAGAGATGGCCGGGATATCCCTCATGTGCAAGGACAGAATAAAGATCCGCTCCTTCTTCCCTGGATTTATCATTGATATAGATCACATTGGTGGTGTCAGAATCAAGGGGAGGAATCAGGAAAAATGCCGGTGACAGCGAAGATTCCAGCGCTTTCGGAACATGCTTTACCTCGTAGGAGGAATCGGTGAGTTCCGGGAAATCCTTTTTAATCTGTTCACGCAGATGATCCAGAATTTCAACCGGTTCGGTCAGGGAAACGCTGGTCCTCTCTATCTCGGTCGCCAATTTTGGGTTGTTCTGCAAAAGCCTTGCAGTTTCGGCCATATCACGCCCGAACTGCTTCTCAATCCGATCTCTGAGCTCGGGAATGGCGCTGTCGGTACCGGTGAGGGTGGCCACGAGATATTCATAATATTCTTTGCCCTTATCATAGTAACAGAGCCCGTTATTGTTGGTCCCCCGTCCCTTTAACTCTTCCAGGGATTTGGACAGATTCGTGTAGGCAGGGATGAAATGCTCTTTTAAAATCTGAAGATGTTTTTTCTTGTATTCCGCCTTCTCCTCATCGGTCAGCCCATCCACCTCGTCCAGACGGCTGCTGAAGGTCTCCGTAAGGAAGCTGTTCTCCGGCCGGATCAGATAATCCTTGCAGGACTGCAGCATGCGGTCGATTGTAACGTCGCTGGGCGCCAGCCCGGCATCGGCCTGTTCCTTCTCATAGGAGGCCAGCTGGCCGTAGTAAACATCAATCTGGGAGAGCAGTTCCAGATAGTGGTCAATGTCGTTCTTGTCATAAAATGTGTACTCGGCAAGCAGTACAGGAAGCTGGGCCTGGGTTCCGATTAACGGACTCAGCGGCTGGCCGTAGAGCTCCAGTCCCTTTGACGCCATCCCGATTTCCAGGGAGTCCTTCAACATTTTATAGGTAAAAAGCTGATCAGCCGTCAGGAGAGAGGGATCAAACGCCTTAAGCTCCGTGAACAGTTTCTCATTATCCGCAGTATCTTTTTCCAGTTCCGCTTTGGAAATGGCCTGGAATTTTATCTCGGGTGTATCGATGCCGTAGTTTTCGGGATTCCTGAGCATAAAGTGAAGACTCAGAGGGTCGGAACCGACAATCTCCCGGAAAATACGAGCCGTAAAAGTATCAAATTCAGCCTGGACAGCCGCTGCATCTTTACCACTGCCAGGATTTTCTGTACTCTGCTCGGAACCGCTCTGTGCGGGCTGTGACGACGCCTCCGATGCCTGATATGATTCCACAGGCGGGTTATAACGGGAGCAGCCGCAGAGCATAATCGTGGCCATAAGGACCAGCAGATAGTATAAACAGGTTTTACGTGCCTTCATTTTTTACCTCCAATTGCCTACTATTATAATTTATATTAGAGGAGATTACAACTTATCAATGAAAATTGAAAAGATGGGGCCGCCGGGATCGCTGTAGGGGGTTATGGGGGGAGGGGTGAGTCTTCAGTCCCGGGGGGAGGTATGTCGTGGGGGGGGATTCCGGGAGAAAAAATTCCTACGGGGACTCGCTCCCGCTTGTGGAATGCGCAGCGGGTGCTAGCTTCGAAAAGACCTCAGCAAGCACCGGCGGATTCCAATGTCCCCTTCGGAAAATTTTCACCCTCCATCCCCCGGGTACGCTATGGCGGGACTGAAGACGCGGAGTGCATCGGCCATAACAATCCTTCGGCAGATCCCTTTTCATGGAAAAAAGCGGGTGTACCTTTATATATAGGTGTCCTGGGAGAATATAATTGAATTTGAAGTTTACTATATTATAGCTTTTACTATTTTAATGATAAATAAAAGGAGCTGCAGTTATAAACAGAGGATATCCAGTAATAAGACACTGATACAATGGAGCCTGAAGAATTCACTGACTTAACCCTGCCGAAACAAACCTACCGGTTGCCTTCTCTTCCCTCTCCCTTTTGAAAAATCAGGACAATCAGCCGGTGTCAGGATGGCGGACGGGGGCGAGAACCTACCCGGTCTTCAGTCCCGGCGACGCACTGAACGGGGAAGTAGGGCGAAAACTTTCCGAAGGGGACATTGGAATCCGCCGGTGCTTGCTGAGGTTTTATACGAAGCTAGCATCCGCTGCGCATTCCACAAGCGGGAGCGAGTCCCCGTAGGAATTTTTTCGGCCCGGATTCCCCCTTGCGACATACCTCCCCCCCGGGACTGAAGACCCTCAAATACCTTCCCACCCCGCCCTTCATCCCGACATAGGCGTCCTCATTTTTCAATCCATTTGCCACTCCCTTTATAATGTGATAAAATATAGTGTCCCGAATCGAAAATAAGAAAAGGAGCCGTAATGCAAATGAAAAGAGAACATCTATTCCCGCTGGATTTTGTCCGTGTCCTGGCTGCCGTGTCGATTGTTGTTTTCCATTATAATGCAGTGACCTTCATGGAACCCATTGTTGATAAACCGATCCTTTTATTTTTTAATTATGCCAACGGAAGTATGGGCCATATCGGCGTTTCCCTGTTCTTTATTCTGGCGGGGGCGTCGCTGATGTATTCGTCGATGGAAAAGCTGGATCTAAAGACGTATTTTAAAAAGCGTTTCCTTGCGATTTATCCGCTTTACTGGACCGTATATGCCGCTTTTTTTGTATATAATTATCTGATTAAGCATAACTTTGCCTTTGATAAACCATTGTCCAGGCTGCTTCTTACGGCTGTTGGCATGGATGGGTATCTGAATTACCTGATTCCGAACTACTATCTGTTAGGCGAGTGGTTTATCGGCTGTATTCTTTTGATTTATCTGATGTTTCCGGTGCTCCGGGCATGTATGCTCCGCTGGCCGGTGCTCACTTTAATTGGAACGGCGCTTGTTTATATTCCGCTTACGCTGTTTTATCCGTTTCAGATGGATATTCAGTTTTTCTTCCTGCTCAGGGTGCCGGAAGTGCTGTTTGGCATGTATTTTATAAAATATCTGTATGGAACTAGGCAGCAGCGGGAAAAATATGACTGGAAATGGGGACTGGCGTCGTTTATCGGCGTTTTTACGGTTATGACGGTGAAAACGACACTGCCGGTTCCGTTTAAAATCCTGTGGACGGGAATACCGCTGTTTCTCTTTCTCGTATGGGTGGGGCAGTTTATTAAAAATATGGTTGTGAAGAAGGGAATTTCCATTTTCTCTTCCTATACCTTTGCCATCTATCTTGTACATCATATTCTGGTCGGAAAATTCGTGTTTCCACTGATCGGACGGCCGGTGGGAAGAGTGGAAAACTACCTTGTTTTCTGGAAGTATTTTGTATTCATCAGTGTAGCCGGTGCGGTATTTTACTGGCTGAGCCGTATTTTAACCGGAATTGCCGCTCTTTTGTGGGGCAGCTGGGTTTCATGGCTGCACAGCAGGAAGGATACACCGGCACGGTAATAAGAGCGCTTCACGCCGCGGGTACCGGGCTCCGGCAGTTCTATTAAAAGCGTGCGGAAATGCCCTGCGGGATATGTCATGGCTGGACTTTTGCCGGTTTGTGCCATATTTTGAGGAATCCTTCTTGACAAAAAGAGTTGAAAACGCTAGACTAAACTATATCTTTTAGAAAGTAACAATATAAAACAAAGGCTGTGAAGAGAAGAGTACGCAGAAGGAATGATTACAGAGAGTCCGGGCTGGTGGAAACGGATTGTCAGGGGAGCTGCCGAAGATGGTCTCAGAGCTGCGCTGCCGAAGTATGGATGGAGTGCCTCCGTAAGCGCCGGGTCCGTTAATGACGACGAACCGTGTGGGAGTGTGCAGGCTGTCTGTTTTAAGCAGTGACGGAGCAGGTCCGTTAACACCGCAGGCTGTGAACACGCAGTGGGCCGGCAGAAATGCCGGAACAGAGACGTTTTTTCAGCCGCAGAGGCATCCGTTGTGAGACGGCATGCAAATTAAAGTGGTAACACGGGAAAATAACTCTCGTCTTTAATGGTGATCCAATCATCTTTAAAGGCGATTTTTTTATATCATTAGGAAGTTTTTCCTATGATATAAAAAGCCCTCCGGGCGGGATTCCTTGTTTTTTTCTTCAACTATAAAACGATTATTCATAACAGGAGGAACGATTTATGTGTCAGAATTGCAAAAAACCATATTATATAACTACCGCAATCGCCTACACATCAGGCAAGCCGCATATCGGCAATACTTATGAGATTGTCCTGGCGGACAGTATTGCCAGATATAAGAGGGAACAGGGCTTTGATGTGCGTTTCCAGACGGGAACCGATGAGCACGGCCAGAAGATCGAGCTGAAGGCCGAAGAGGCCGGCGTAACGCCGCAGGAGTTTGTTGACGGGGTGGCAGGCCAGATTAAGTCGATCTGGGATTTGATGAATACTTCCTATGACAAATTTATCCGTACAACCGATAAGGATCATGAAGAACAGGTACAGAAGATTTTCAAAAAACTGTATGACAAGGGCGATATTTATAAAGGCCACTATGAGGGACTCTACTGTACGCCGTGTGAGTCCTTCTGGACCGCTTCCCAGGTAGTGGACGGCAAATGTCCCGACTGCGGCCGTCCGGTTATTCCCGCGAAGGAAGAGGCATATTTCTTCAAAATGAGCAAGTACGCCCAGAGGCTGATTGACCATATCAATGAGCATCCGGAATTCATCCAGCCGGTATCCCGTAAAAACGAGATGATGAATAACTTCCTGCTCCCGGGACTTCAGGACCTCTGTGTGTCCAGGACTTCCTTTAAGTGGGGAATTCCCGTATCCTTTGATCCGAAGCATGTGACATACGTATGGCTGGATGCCCTGACCAACTATATCACCGGTTTAGGCTATGACTGCGATGGAAACCACGGCGGATTATTTGAAAAATTCTGGCCGGCCGATCTCCATCTGATTGGTAAAGACATCATCCGTTTCCATACGATTTACTGGCCAATCTTCCTGATGGCTCTGGATCTTCCGCTGCCGAAACAGGTATTCGGACATCCATGGCTTTTACAGGGCGATGGCAAGATGAGCAAGTCCAAAGGAAATGTGCTTTATGCAGACACTCTGGTGGATTTCTTTGGTGTGGACGCGGTGCGTTACTTTGTACTTCACGAGATGCCATTTGAAAATGACGGAGTTATTTCCTGGGATCTGATGGTGGAGCGTATGAACTCCGACCTGGCAAACATCCTTGGAAACCTGGTAAACAGGACCATTTCCATGAGCAATAAATACTTTGGAGGCGTTGTTACAGATACCGGCGTATCCGAGGAAGTCGATGCGGATCTGAAGGCAACCGTACTGGATGCCGTGAAGAAGGTGGACGAAAAGATGGATAAGCTGCGCGTAGCAGATGCCATTACGGATATCTTCGGAATATTCAGAAGAAGCAACAAATATATTGATGAGACCACGCCGTGGACACTGGCAAAGGATGAGGAAAAGAAGGACCGCCTTGCAACCGTTCTCTACAACCTGACGGAGGCTATCACAATCGGCGCATCCCTGTTATACTCTTTCATGCCTGAGACGTCTGAGAAGATTCTGGCTCAGCTCAACACACAGAAGAGAACCCTGGAAGAGATGGGCACATTCGGCCTCTACCCATCGGGCGGGAAAGTGACCGAAAAACCGGAAATTCTTTTTGCACGTATGGATGTGAAAGAGGTAATGGAGAAGGTTGAAGCAATGAGGGCGGCCGAGGCGGCCGCGTCCGAACAGCCGGAAGAAGAAAAAGAGGATGAGAATGTGATCGATCTGGAAGCAAAGCCGGAAATCACATACGACGATTTTGCAAAGCTCCAGTTCCAGGTTGGCGAAATTATTGCCTGCGAGGCGGTTCCGAAGTCCAAAAAACTGCTTTGCTCCCAGGTAAAAGTGGGAACAAAGGTACGCCAGATCCTGAGCGGAATCAAGGCAAACTACACACCGGAAGAGATGGTTGGCAAAAAGGTTATGGTTGTAACCAATTTAAAACCGGCTAAACTGGCGGGAATGCTGTCCGAGGGAATGCTGCTCTGTGCAGAGGACAGTGAGGGCAATCTGGCGCTTATGAAGCCGGAGAAGGATATGCCGGCCGGCGCTGAAATCTGCTAAATCCGTAAGATTTACGATGCGGCCCGGCAGAATAGGCTGCCTTTTATATAAGACGAAATCATACAAGTCGAAATCATATTAGACGAAATTCGGGTTGAACCCCGCCTGGAAACGCAGTGTTCCCGGCGGGGATTCTTGTTGAGTGGCAATGAAAAGTTCGCGAAGCGTGCTTTTCGTTGTTGAGCGGTGAAAGGAGATGGAACGGATGGCAGATAAAAAGACACCTCTGGAAAAGGAATGGGATTCCTTTCTGAAACGTGAAAATAAGACCCTTAAAAAGTATGGAACCAGAAAGGAACCTTTCTGGGAGAAAAAACTGCATAAGGCGGTGCCGGACGGACTGAGGGAAAAGCTGGAAGATGCATTTTACAAAGCATTCTGCGTGATTTTGGAAAATGGCACCGGGGTGATTGAGAAAACATTTCCCAAGGAAAAGCTGGAGGCAGAGTTCAAGACGCGGGAGTATGCAGGCAGGCTCTATCCGGTCAGGAAAAATCTGGCGGCGGGCAGAAAGCTGGCGGCCCGCCAGGCAGCGGCCGGGGTGGCCGGAGCCTGTGCAGAGGGGGCGGTCCTGGGGCTTTTGGGAATCGGTCTTCCTGACATTCCGCTCTTTCTGGCTGCGCTGCTCAGAGGCCTGTATACACAGGCACTGCATTTCGGCGTAGATTACAGAAATCCGGAGGAACAGGAACTGCTTCTGGAACTTCTGGCGCTGTCCCTGTACAGCGGGGAAGATTTTAAGGAACGGGATGCGGCGATGAACCGGAAACTGTACCGGATGGCCCGCAGGCCGCACGGAGACGCACCGCCTGAGGAGGCTCCGGCAGGGGTGGATGCGGCCGCTCTTGACGCTTCCCGGGCACTTTCCGGAGAACTTCTGTATATGAAATTCCTGCAGGGAGTTCCCATTGCAGGCGTAATTGGCGGACTGTATGACGGCATTTATATGAAAAAAGTGACCGGCTATGCGGCGATCAAGCTGGAGAGAAGGTATCTGCTTGGTAAATCAGAGGAAAAACGTGGATAAAAGGCGTAAAAACGGAAGTAAAACCCCGATAGTCATTGTCTTTTCGCGGGAGATTGGCTATAATGGTGCGTGAGTAACGGATAAATACCAAAACGGATAAGAAGACCGGAGGAAACAAATGATTTTTGATACACATGCCCATTACGATGATGAGGCATTTGACGAAGACAGGGAAGAACTGCTGCAGGGCCTTACCGAGCATGGAATTGAGGCAATTGTAAATATAGGAAATGATATGGCCAGCACCGAACACACGCTGGAGCTGACAAAACGCTATCCCCAGGTATACGGGGCGGCGGGAGTCCATCCCAGCAGCAGCGCGGAGCTGGATGAAGAAAAATTTGCCAGGCTTAAGACAGCGGCGATGGATCCCCAGATAGTGGCGGTGGGAGAAATTGGGCTTGACTATTATTGGGACGAGCCTGCCCATGAGATCCAGAGGTACTGGTTCGGCCGCCAGCTGGAGCTGGCGAGAGAGGTCAATAGACCTGTTGTCATTCACAGCAGGGATGCGGCCAAAGATACACTTGATATTCTGAAGGAACATAGAGCGGAGGAAATCGGAGGAGTTATCCACTGTTTTTCCTACGGTAAAGAGATGGCCAGAGAATTCCTGAACCTGGGATTCTATCTTGGGATAGGCGGAGTTCTGACCTTCAGCAACGCAAAGAAGTTAAAAGAGGTGGTGGAATACGCGCCGCTTGACAGGCTGGTACTTGAAACAGACTGTCCTTATCTGGCGCCGGTCCCAAACAGAGGGAAGCGGAATTCTTCCCTAAATCTGCCGTACGTGGTGGATGCCATGGCAGAGATAAGGGGCTTAAGCACGGAGGAAGTAATCCGGGCAACCAACCTGAATGCCAAACAGCTTTACCACCTGGCTCCGGGGAAATCAGAAAGGAACTGATATGCGTATAGATTTGGGAAATCCCAAAAACACAATCGAGATTATACAAAAGTACGGCTTTGCCTTCCAGAAAAAATTCGGCCAGAACTTTCTCATCGACACTCACGTCCTCTCTAAAATTGTAGATGCGGCCGGGGTGACGAAGGACGACATGGTTCTGGAGATAGGACCGGGTATCGGGACGATGACCCAGTATCTGGCCGACAGCGCCGGTAAGGTTGTCGCTGTTGAGATAGACAGCAATCTGATACCGATTCTGGAAGAAACGCTGAAAGATTATGAAAATATTACAGTGCTCAATGAGGATATCCTGAAGGTTGACATAAAAAAACTGGCAGAGGAATATAACGGGGGAAAGCCGATTAAGGTGGTGGCTAACCTTCCTTACTATATTACGACGCCGATCATTATGGGACTGTTTGAAAGCGGTGTTCCCATCGACAATATCACGGTTATGGTTCAGAAAGAGGTGGCCGACCGAATGCAGGTCGGGCCGGGAACGAAAGATTACGGCGCCCTGTCCCTGGCGGTCCAGTACTACGCGGAACCGTATATTGTGGCCAATGTGCCGCCTAACTGCTTTATTCCGCGCCCTAACGTGGGCTCGGCCGTAATACGCCTTACACGCCACAGGACGCCGCCGGTGGACGTGGCCGACAGGGAGCTGATGTTCAAACTGATCCGCGCCTCGTTTAACCAGAGGCGGAAAACTCTTTTAAACGGTTTAAACAATTCACCGGAAATACAGATACCCAAGGAAATCATTGCAGAAGCTATCGTGAAACTGGGTGTGCCCGCCGCAGTCAGAGGAGAGGCCCTCACGCTGGAGCAATTCGCGGCGCTGGCCAATATCCTTTCCGAAAACTAAAACCGGGAGCCGGCGGCAAGCTATGCCGCCGTTTCCCGATTTACAAAACGGTACGAATGAAATAAAAGAGCGCTGGAAAAAAGAATTTACGTTCATGACTAAAAAACGTGGAACAAACCCGTGAAACAACAAAAAAACTCCTTGACAAGACGGTGAAAATTTAGTAAAATTATTTACGTTGCTGGTAACGCCAGTGCAATGAGAGAATCAACAATTTCTCAGGAGGCCCAGATAGCTCAGTTGGTAGAGCAGAGGACTGAAAATCCTCGTGTCGCTGGTTCGATTCCGGCTCTGGGCACTTTAATTGAGTGGCAATGAAAAGTTCGTGAAGCGTACTTTTCGTTGTTTCATATTTACACATTATGCGGGTGTAGTTCAATGGTAGAACACTAGCCTTCCAAGCTAGATACGTGGGTTCGATTCCCATCACCCGCTTTTTTGCTGCCCGGATTTCGGGAGGAGAAACCAGTTGAATACGGGACGAGGAGTTTTGGAGGCGGTATATGATGCTCCTGCGTGTTGCATTTCGTGTTGCACCTGTTCCTGTAAGAAACGAACTGGACAAAAAAGCTGGCGATACAAATGATAAGAACGATACAAAAAGACCGGCGTCCGCCGAGCTCAGAGCTCAATGGACGCCGGCCTTTTTCAATTCATAGGAAATTACGTCCTATGAATTGAAAAACGTTCCGTGAGGATGCGCTGCCGGGGATCAGGTACGGTGCGTTGGGACCGCTCTGTTACCGCTTAATTCCTCGCGAATTCATCTTTCCTGAAGAGAGAGCGCAGCAGCACCATCCATCCCCATGAGATGGAGACGGAAGGCATGCAGGCCAGGAATATCGCTTTCACGGGCGGTATGGCCGAGAAGCAGATGGGGCCGAAAAAAATGACGAAGGTGACCACCAGCATGGCTAACAATGTGATTTTTTCTTTTCTTGTATTAGGAGGTGTGAGAAAGATTCTTGTAAGATCCATTTCCACCTGTCTTTTTTCTGCGCTTTTCATCTGCTTTTTCTCCTTTTTTATCATTCTTAATTCAGTTTCCCGGTAACCGATTCCACGATACGGATCAGCTCTCCCGAGTGGATTAACTCCCTGAGATACTCAATATAGGGATGGAGGAACATATCCTGTTCCATGACAGGAATGTGTTCGCCGATCTCTTTCATGACTGCGTCTGTAGCAGGAGCACGGTTTACGCCGGTATCTAAAAACTGCTGTGTCTGGTAAGCGGAAAGCAGCTCGATGGCCAGGATGTATTCCAGCTTTTCGGCCGTGTCCCCCGCCTTTTTACAGGCATTGTAGCCCATTGCAACATAGTCCTCCTGGTTGCCGCAGGTGGGGGTGTTATCAATGGTAGCCGGGGTGGCAAGGCCGCGCATCTCGTTTAACAGACCGGCCTGGGTGTACTGAGGGATCATCAGTCCCGAATTCAGTCCAGGGGTCTTGATGCAGAACCATGGGTTTCCCGACAGGCTCTCGTCAATCAGACGGTTGTTTCTGCGCTCGGACATCTTTGCCATGCCTACGGCGGCAATGCAGGCGCTGTCCATCTCCATGCCTACATAGGAGGAATCCGGGTTGCAGGCGGAGATTACGTCCTGGTTTCCCTCATCCGGCCAGATGACGGGGTTATCACAGCAGGAGTTCATTTCAATCTCAATCGCTTCCCTGGCATCCTTAAGCGTCTTTTTCGCGGCGCCGTGGAGCTGCGGGATGCAGCGGAGGGAAAGAGCATCCTGGACACGGCTTCCCTTATATTTTTCAATAATGCCGGAGCCGTTTAAAATTTTTCTTACATTTTCCGCCGTTTTTCCCTGTTCGCTGTGCGGACGGATGGACATGACACGCTCGTCAAATGCATTCATAACGCCCTTGCAGGCCTCCAGGGTTGCGGAGCCGACGATATCGGCGGATTTTGCGGCGTTTAAAAGGTCATAAACAGCCAGCGCCGCCATTGCGGTGGGAGAAGTGGTTCCGGATACCAGAGCAAGCCCCTCCTTGGAACTGAGTTCCAGAGGCTCCATACCGGCTCTCCGGAGCGCTTCGCTGCCGGAAAGCAGTTCCCCTTCATACCAGGCCCTGCCTTTGCCGAGCAGCACGAGGGCCATATGGGCCTCCGGGGCCAGATAGCCGACGCTGCCGCTGCCGGGCGCCCATGGGGTAACGCCTTTGTTTAAAAAGTCTCTGTAGTATTCCAGAAGAGTAAGGCGCACTCCCGAGTATCCCTGTCCCAGGTTCTGGAGAACCATAAGCATGGTTCCCCTTACTCTCTCGACGGACAGCGGCTCGCCTACGGAAACAGAGTGGGAGAGAATGATGTTTTCCTGAAGCTTTGCCGTTTCATCTTTGCCGATCGCCTTGGTGCAGAGGGCGCCGAAACCGGTGGTGACTCCGTACATGACTTTTTCTTCGGCGACCCATTTTTCCACCAGTTCGCGGGACTTTTTAACCCTGCGGCAGTATTCGTCGGAGAATTCGACCCTGGCGCCGTATCTGACGACTGCGATAAAGTCTTCCAGGGTTATGGGGGTCCCCAGAATTATATTTTTGATACTGATATCCATATTGCTTTCCACCTTTTATTTTGTTTCTGATGATAATAAGATATTTTGTTCATCCTGTTTGGCCTGTTCGGCCGTGTTTTCAGGCTTTTGCTTCTTCGGCCGTTACTTCGGTTGCTTCGGCGTCCGTATAATCGGCGCAGGCTTCAATGTCTTTTTTCGTCTGCGGATCGAAGAAGAACACTTTAATACTTGAAATTAACTGAAGGATGAAGATGGCCAGCACGACGAAACCACCGCAGGCTGCCAGATACTTAACTCCGTCCACACCCTGTGAACCGCCGCCAAAGGCAACCATGATGCAGGCGATGAGACCGATGGAAACGCCCCATACGACTTTCTGCCAGAGTGCAGGCTCTTCGTCGTGGCGTGCGCCTTCGGTACAGAGCGCTGCGATTGTGGTGGACATGGTGTCGGCTGTTGTGGAGAAGGCCGCAATCAGCGTAACAATGATAACCGGAATCAGGATAGCGCCTAACGGTACATGTTTTAAGAACTCCCAGATACCGGATACGGCTCCGCCTTCATTGATGGCTGCGATAATATCTGCTTTGCCGCTGATCTGCCAGTTGAGGGCTGTGCTTCCCCATACGGAGAACCATACGAAACCAAAGGATGCAGGCAGAATCCAGTTGATAATCAGGAACTGCCGGATGGTTCTTCCGTAGGCGATGATAGCGAAGAAGATACCCATCAGAGGAGCGTAAGCAATCCAGATAGCCCAGTCATACATGGTCCACCAGGTTACAAGTGCGTCGCCGCCGACTGTGGATGGGTCAAAGCCCCAGGTCCAGAAACGATCCAGCCAGTAGCCCAGACCAACGTTAGCCATATTGAGGATGTAAACGGTCGGTCCTATAATGAAAAGAAGGATTAAAAGCACGTAGAAAATTTTGGATGTTAAACCGGCCAGCCATTTGATACCTTTGTCGATACCGGCAACCGATGCGGCAGTAAATGTTACGGTGATAATTGCAGTCAGGATAAACCATACGATCGGGCCCTGAGCGATGCCGTAAGCTGCGGAAAGTCCCGTTCCGATTAAAGCGAGGCCGGCGCCAAGTGAGGAAGCCAGACCGAGTGCGATTGCCAGAACGGATAAAACGTCCACCAGCGCTTTCCAGAATCCTTTTGTAATCTTCTGGCCAAACAGCGGTGTCAGAGATGCGGAAACGGATAATTCCTGTTTACGGTTAAAATACATGTAAGCGATGATAACGCCGGAGAGGGCATACATGGCATATGGAATTACCGTCCAGTTGTAGAAGCAGCGTCCAAGTGAGAAGTATGCGGCTTCGTTGGTGTACGGCTGGACGCCGTAACCGTTCAGCTCTCCGTATACGTTTCCAAAATAAATCAGAACCTCGTTAACGCCGTAAGTAATCAGTCCGGTCGCGATGCCGCCTGTCAGTGTCATGGCGAACCAGGAACCGAAAGAATATTTCGATTTTGCCTGAGGGCCGCCGAGACGGATATTACCGATTTTTGAGAAGCAGAGGAGGGATACCAGGACCAGTGTCACCATTGCGACGATCTGATAGAGCCAGCCGAAGTTTCCAAGGGACCATGTAAAGATTGCTTTGGTGACGTCCGTCAGCCAGGCATTGTTTACAACGCCGAGGATGGCGGCTCCGCCGACAACCAGGAAGCAGGGAATAAACACGCTCCAGCGGATCGGTTTTGAATTGGAATTATTTTCACTCATGTTTTTTGTTTGTATGGTAGTACGTTTTATGCGTCTCCATACTCTCCTTTCCGTTTTTCTGACTTTATATAAAGCAAAACCCGTGCCAACTTTTTGGGATTCTGCAAATGTAGTTAAAAATATATTATAGTATTACACAATTTTTGCTGTATTTAATAGTATTTTGAGAGAATTTAAAAAATAAACAAAAATCATCGGAGGACTTTACAAATTAATTGGAATGGCACAGGGCGGCAGTCTTTTTAGTAAAAAACGCATAATGATTTGGCATGCCGCATAATGATTTGGCGCTTGTCTTGACGCGAGCTCTTTTTATGTGTTACACTTTGTTTATAAAGTGATAATATTGCACAGGAGAAAGCGGGGAAAGTAATGAAATTTTATGATTTTTACTTTGTACTGGACGAAAATCAGGTAATGCTTCGCGTAGAATGGGGGACTCCGCAGGCGGAGAGCATGTACAGACTGCTTTTTTCCAACTGGATTCTGAGGGGAGAAAAGCCATCCGGGGTTTTTGCCATGAAGGATGATGAGAGAGAAGGCGAGATATTCTGGGACGAAGATCATTTTAATTTTGAAAAACTGGAGGCGGCAGACGGGCATTCCTATCTGTTTTTTAAGAAAAGAGACGATCAGGGATATCTGTTTGCGAAAACGCTGGATCATATTGCGGAGGGAATCCAGATTTATGATAAAAATGCCTGTGCCGTATTTTTTAACAAGGCCAGCAGGGAGATTGCACACATTCCCAATGATGTTCCGATAGAGGGGCGTCATCTGCTGGATATGTATAACCTGGATGAGAATATCAGCACGATTATGACATGCCTGCGGACCCAGTCTCCGGTAATCAACCGGGTGGATCACTATAAGTCCAGCGACGGTATTTCCATTGCTACGGCAAACACCGCTTACCCCATCAGAATGGGGAAGGAGCTTTTAGGTTCCGTCGTGTTTGAGCAGAACAGCGATATCGTAAAAACGTATAATAAGAAAATGGGAGAGATCGACCATGCTCTGAAACTCTATGAGGAGCACTCCCACTATACCCGTTTTACGGGCTATTCTTTTGACCATATTATCGGCCACGGAGCCAAGCTGAAAGAGGCGGTGAATATAGCCAGGAAGGTGGCGCATCAGAACAGCTCCATTCTTCTGGTTGGGGAGACCGGGACCGGCAAAGAGATTTTTGCCCAGAGCATCCACAGGGCCAGCGGCCGGAAGGACAAGAAATTCGTTGCGCTGAACTGCGCGGCCATACCGGAGTCCCTGATTGAGAGCCTGCTGTTCGGAACGCAGAAAGGCAGCTTTACGGGCAGTGAGAATAAAGCCGGTTACTTTGAGGAGGCCGAGGGCGGTACTCTGTTTCTGGATGAGTTAAATTCCATGAGCCTGAGCATGCAGTCCAAAATTCTGAGAGCGATACAGGAGAATACATTCCGCAGGGTAGGCGGACAGAAAGACATCAGGATGGACGTTCGTATCATCTCCTCCTGTAATGAGGATCCCTTCCATGCGATTGCGGAAAACCAGTTCAGGAAGGACTTGTTCTACCGGCTGTCGACGGTTATGATTGAACTGCCGCCGCTGAGGGAGCATAAGGAAGATTTGGAGGAGCTGATCGAGTACCGGCTGAATGCCACGGCGTTTCAGTATGTACATTCTTTTTCCGGTATTACCCAGGAGGTAATGGAAGTATTCCGCGCCTATTCCTGGCCGGGAAACGTCAGAGAGCTGTTTCATGTGCTGGATTACGCGCAGAACGTGGCGGATGGGGAGGTGCTGAAACGGGAGCATCTGCCGGGCTACCTGCGTAAATTCGGGGAGGAGAGGAATGAGTCAAGGCCCAATGCGCCATTTGGCGGAGACGGCGCCTCCGGTTTTACACCGGGCGTGGAACTTCAGGGAATTATGGATGCGTACGAGCACCAGGTAATACAGAAGGCGCTGGAGCATTACGGATACAATATCACAAAGACTGCGGATGCCCTGGGACTCAGGAGGCAGAGTCTTCAGTACCGGATTAAAAAGTACGGCATCATCATTTAAAACGGCCGAATCTTTTTTGTCCGGAGGAAGTGAAAAGGAAAACAGAGGGGCAATAGGAGAAATTAAATAAAAAATTTGAAAAAATCCGCAAAAACCACTTGCCATAGCGCATAAGTTATGATAGAATATTTTTCGTTGACAGGTTATTATAAAACCTGGGAACAGAAACAATTTATACAACGTATGCGCGAGTGGCTCAGTGGTGGAGTATCGCCTTGCCAAGGCGAGGGTCGCGGGTTCGAATCCCGTCTCGCGCTCTTTTTTATGGCTGGAATTTCCTTGATTTAAAGGGATTTCAGCCTTTTTCATTCTTTGAAAAGCTTTAGACAATTGCAGACAGTGTATAAAGTTCTGCTGTTCGGTCTCGTTTTGTTTGTAATCGGATTACGGGCTTTTTACAAATGAAATACAGATGGTTGATGTATTTGACAGTAGTATTTGTCATAAAACAAAAAGCACGGTCGAACATGGCATCAGTTTAATAATAGGTCTAGAAATGAGCGAAGAGTACAAGAATAGAAGTGAGGATTTAATTGAGGAATGAGAACGCCGCCGGGACGGTCGGGGGGCGGGATGGTGAGGGGAGGTTGTGAGTCTTCAGTCCCGGTTTGAGTTTGGTCGCGGGTGGGGAATCCGGGCAGAAAAAGTTCCTGCGGGAAACGCTTGCGCTCTTTGGAGTACATAGCGGACACTAACCTCGAAAAAACCTCGGTAAGTGCCGATGGACTCCCAGGTTCCCTCCGGAATCTTTTTCTCCCTTCTTCCCCACCGGTAGGTTATGGACCGGGACTGAAGACGCGTTGGTTTTCGCCATCCCGAAACCCGGCCTGCGGCCGCTGAATTGTTCTTATTCCTTCAAAGGGGGGAGGGATTGTCGCTGCCACTACATTTTCTCGAATTCCAGGAGAATGCCCCCTGCATGGTATTAAATTGATGAATCTGAGCTTTGAAGCTTTATCTGTCCTTGAATAACCATTGAATTTTTTGATTCATCATTAAATATAGCTTTGGATTTTTCTCTGAATCCAGCCCAGAATACCTTCATAAGGTAAAAAATTCACGACTACATAGTGGACGCAACAATACCTTCCCCTTACTTGACGAAAGAGACAATCAGCCCTGAAGCCGGCGGACGGGGCAACAACCTTCCCTGAGTCTTCAGTCCCGTCGACAACCTGCCCGGGGGAAGGAGGAGAAAAACTTTCCGAAGGGTGACCTTGAAGCCCGCCGGTGCTTAGCGAGGTCCTTTCGAGCTTAGCATCCGCTGTGCGCTTCACAAGCGGGAGCGTGTCCCCGCAGGAAAGTCTTTCTCCGGATTCCCCCTCACCACAACCTACAAACCGGGACTGAAGACTCATCCACACCCTCCCACTACCCCGTCCGCCGTCTTACAGAGGCGTCCTCGCATCTCAACTAAATCCCTATTTGATTGAGCAACACGACGAAAAAGTTCAAAATTGGAAAGAGTATTGTCAGAAAAAACTTGAAAAAAGCGTATTGAAAAATTTCTGTACAAAACAATATCATAATATATTAAATGATGATAATGCATTCCAATTTGTACTTACCCGTCAACAGACACGATATAGACAGAAGAATTATATTAAAACTTCTTATAAGGTTGATACAGTTGACAGTCAATTTTCATGCAGCTATCTTTATTTATATAATCGCTATGAGCAACTCAAAGAGATTAATTAAGAGTGCACACTTAGGGAATATCATAGCAAAAATCAAAGAAGTTGGATTACATATCGACCATATTATACCGATTTCTAAAGGCGGTAAAACAGTTATATCAAATCTTCAAGTTCTTTGTTCCAAATGTAATGGTCATAAATCAGATACGTTGTAGTGCAGGATTCAATAATCTTTGGATGTTCTTTTGCAGATTTTAAAAAGCAGAAAGGCCGTTCTCCGGGAGCAAATCAAAGCTCCTTCGGAAACCGGCCTTTTATATTTCCTTTAAAAAGAATCAATTGAGATTTGCAATAGCATAATCCGCCTGTTCCCTGGTGAATTTTTCACCATACTCGGAAATAAGCTGGTCGTGAATGGCGCTGTTACTTAAGCGCCTTCTCCCACTCCTCCTTCAGCCGTTCCAGCGTAAACAATGCATTGGCCGGGCTGGTGGAGGGGCACTTGACCGCCTCTCTTCCGGTTTGTTCCTGGCAGTATTTTCGGTAAAGATGAAAGGCGGAGTCGCCGTTGGCTATGATTTTTTCAATGTTTGCCGAGCGCAGGATCCGGTTGATATCCGTCGGAATGATATTGCGGATGCTCTTGTCGCTGGACCCCTTGATATCGCAGGCGGCAACCACATCCCACACCGCGATTCCATGGCGCAGCAGCAAAGCTTTTTTCTCCTCGATGGTTTCGGGAACCGGTTCTCCGGTCAGGCGGGCGATCAGTTTCCAGAACCGGTTCTGGGGGCGTCCGTAGTAAAAATTCGTTTCCCTGGATTTGACGGATGGAAAGCTGCCGAGGATTAATATACGGGAGTTTTCATCATATACCGGTTCGAAGGGATGGGATACCCGGACGTATCCGGGAGGAAGTTCGTCTTCAATATATATTTCCTCATCCAGCCTCTGCCTGCGCCGGCTCAGGGGGGCGGCCACGCCGCCGTCCTTGGCGAAGGCCACCACGAATGCATTGATGCGCAGTTTATTTTCCTCGTACAGGTTCATGCTCTGATACAGTTCTTTATAAACTTTCAGCAGATAGAATTTGAGCAGCAGCGCATTGGCTTTTTTCCAGTCTGTGCTGACAAGGCTCCCTTTCCGCTTCATGTAGTAGTAAATCGGCGTCTGGATCGCGGTAAAACGTTCGGCGTACCGGATAAAGCTGAGATTGAACAGAAAATCCTCACACCAATGGAGCTTTTCCTCCATTTTCAGACGATGTGTTTCAATAATGCTGCGCCGGTATAATTTATTCCAGAGCACTCCGTAATAGAAATCCGCCGGGTCCTGCATCATATATTCCGCATACGTCTCACGGCTGAGCAATCCCCGTTCCCGGATATGCTGCTTTTCGGTGAATACGGCTTTGTCTACACGGTAGAAATCCGCAATGACCAAATCGCAGTCGTATTTTTTAGCTGCATGGACAAAGCTTTCCGTTGCATCCGGAGTCAGCCAGTCGTCACTGTCCATGAATTGGAGATAGGTCCCGACGGCGGCCGAAATGGCCTGGTTACGGCTGTCCGATACACCGGTATTTTCTTTATCGATAATCCGGAACCGGCTGTCCAGTTCCCCGTATTCCCGGCAGATATCCAGGCTGGCATCCTCGCTGCCGTCATTGACCAGGATGATTTCCATGTCCTGAAAGGTCTGCTGCATTGCGCTGTCCAGACATCGGCGAAGGTATTTTTCCGCATTGTATATGGGAATAATCAGTGAAACAAAAGGCATAATCAGACTCCTTTAAATCGGTTTGTAAGATGGTTTCTGTATTTTATGATAACTGAAGTGAAAAAATAATTCAAGATAACAAAGAGGGAGGTATCATCCTTTCCGCCCGTGTCTTTCACTCAGAGACAGTTTGAGCGGGAATTAATCTTTTGTAAAGACAATATTGTAATAAAAATGACGCAAAATATTAATTAAATGGTAAATATAGACAATTGTCCGCCACACAAATAAATGCTATACTTCTATTATACTTTCTGGTAAACAATTTAGTATTACAGTAAGAAGTATAAAGAGAGAGGAAAAAGGAGTAACACTATGAAAAAAATGATTAGAACAGCAGCAGTGATCCTGTCTACCATGATGGTATTTTCCATGACAGCCTGCGCTAAGAAAGCAGACCCGAAAGAGGTTTTTGACACAGCAGTGAAAAAGAATTCAGAACTGACTTCCATGGACATGGATACAACGATGAAGATGACCATGACACAGGGGGAAGAGAATATCGACGTAACCGTGGATATGAAGATGAAGATGAGCGATGTCAGCAAGGATACCATGCAGTACCTGGCTGAGACAAAGACATCCCTGATGGGCCAGACCCTGGATGCAACGATCTTCTATAAAGACGGATACTATTACATGGACAGCATGGGCCAGAAGATCAAATATCCAATGGATCTGACAGCTCTTATGGAATCCGTAAAACAGAGCACGGAGAGCACCAATCTTCAGTCCGATCAGCTTAAGGATCTTACAATGGCGAAAGAGGGAGACAACACAATCCTGACTTTCACCGCAGATCCTGACAAGATGAACGAGTACTTAACCGACGTTATGGGCAGCATGAGCGGAATGGGCGCTATGGGCGACACACAGATGTCATTCAAGGAAGCCAGCGGAACTTATATAGTTAACAAAGACGGATATTACACAGACATGACAATGAAGATGACTGTAGACATGGATCTTCAGGGCGAAGCCGTTACCATGGTAATGGATCTGACCGGTAAAGTAAACAATCCGGGACAGGAAGTTACAGTGGAACTGCCTGATACGGAAGGATACACAGAAGTGGAAATGCCTGCAGCACAGTAGTGCGTACGGTATAAAATATCGGACAGCATAAAAATAAAAGAAGAAATAAAAATGGGAAACCTGTATGGGCAGTCATCGCCTGTACAGGTTTTTTTGATTCATAGGAAATTACGTCCTATGAATCAAAAACGCTCCGCGAGGATGCACATGCCGCGCAGAGGTAAATGGTTGCAGAAGCAACCGCGCGGCAGCGCAAAAGTTCCGCAAGCGGAACTCTTTATTCTAGAAAATGTAAATTATATGTAAAATATGTATACAATAAACAAAGTACTTAAAAAAGAACTTGTGCCGGCATGGAAAAAGAGTGTAAGATGGATGTATCTTTGCAGGATTTTAACAGTTCTGCGGAGAATTACTATTTAAGGGGTGTTTTATTGATTATGAAAGAGCTGAAACCACAATTCTTTTTATCCATGAAAGGCTATTCCGGCAAACAGTTCGCCGGGGATCTGACGGCAGGCGTTATCGTTGCGATTATTGCGCTGCCGCTTTCTATTGCCCTTGCGCTGGCCTCGGGTGTCACGCCGGAACAGGGACTTTATACGGCAATTATCGCAGGATTCATCATATCATTCTTCGGTGGCAGCAAGGTACAGATTGCCGGACCGACGGCCGCATTTGCATCCATCGTAGCCGGAATCGTGGCCCGCAACGGGATGGACGGGCTGATTATTGCAACCGTGATGGCCGGTATTCTTCTGGTTGCCATGGGACTTCTCCGGCTGGGCAGCATGATTAAGTTTATTCCCTTCACGATCACGACCGGGTTTACGGCGGGTATTGCGGTGACCATCGTCATAGGGCAGATTAAAGATTTTTTGGGGCTGACCTTTGAAAAGACGCCGCTTGAGACCATGGAAAAACTGGAACAGGTGATTGCCTGCATTGGCACTGCAAATCTGCAGGCGCTTGGAGTGGGACTGATCGCCCTCGCCATACTGATTGTGTGGCCAAAGCTTAATAAAAAAGTGCCGCCGTCCCTGATAGCGGTGCTTGTATCGGCGGTGCTTGTAAAGGCGCTGGCGCTTAAGGTCAATACGATTGGCGATCTCTATACGATTTCCTCCTCCTTTCCGGCCTTCCACCTCCCCGAGGTTACATATGAAACCGTGAAAACCGTTTTGCCGGATGCATTTACCATTGCAATTCTGGCTGCGATCGAATCCCTGCTCTCCTGTGTGGTGGCGGACGGCATGATCGGCAGTAAACATAACTCCAACATGGAGCTCGTTGCACAGGGATTGGGAAATATTGGTTCCGCCCTTTTTGGAGGAATCCCGGCCACGGGCGCCATTGCAAGGACGGCCGCCAACATTAAAAACGGAGGAAGTTCCCCTGTCGCAGGCATGGTCCATGCAGTAGTCCTGCTTCTGACACTGCTGCTTCTGATGCCGTATGCGGCGCTGATCCCAATGCCTGCCATTGCGGCAATTCTGTTCATGGTGGCCTATAATATGAGCGGCTGGCGCACCTTTTTAGAGATTGCAAAGACTTCGCCGAAGAGCGATGTAGTGGTGCTGGTCCTGACATTTTCCCTCACGGTGGTCTTTGACCTGGTGGTTGCCATCGCGGTCGGCCTGATTCTGGCATCCCTTCTTTTCCTGAGCAGGATGGCCGATGTTGCCGATGTACAGGAATGGACCTACCTGGATGAGTATGAGGAAGGAAAAGACACCAGGGACTTAAAACCGGTCCCCGGCCATACAATGGTATTTGAGATTACAGGGCCGATGTTCTTTGCCGCGGCGGATAAGATTCTGGAAGTGCCGTTCCATGAGGAAAAGAAAGTTATGATTCTGAGAATGAGGAGTGTCCCGGCCATGGACATTACGGCGCTGAACAGCCTGAGAAAATTAAACCGGGTGTGCCGGGAGAAGGGGATCAGACTGATGCTGTCACACGTCAATGAGCAGCCAATGAAGGTAATGAGGAAAGCCGGCTTTTGTCAGGAGGCCGGGGAAGATAATTTCTTCGGATGCATTGATGAGGCTCTGGCAGAGGCGGAGAAGCTGGCGGAGAGCTGCCGGCGCTGACAAATTATGCTTTGAGGTTAAAGGCGGCTATTCCGCCATTTCTTTATTGTCAGAAATATAACGAAATAAAATATATTTATGAAACAGGCAGGAAGAAAAACGAATGTTTTCTTCCTGCAAAGATAGTGATAAAAAAAATTCAAATATCTTGACAAGAATTTTACAAGATGATACTATTTTCAATAGAGAATAACATTTTGTAATGTTATATAATGAGCTGGATGAAAGCGGCCGCTTTAAGGCCGGAGCCAGTTTTTCATTGTTGGGACAGTGACCTGTGTGCAGAGCGCGCAGGTTATCGTTTTGAACCAACATATTATATAATGATACATAATAACTTGCAAAATATTATACGCAATCGGGGTAAAGCTGCGGTGGGAACGCGGATCAATGGAAACGGCAGCCGGGGAGCAGAAAGACGGCACCGGAACGGTGCAGAGCAAAGAGAAGAGAGTGAGAGCGGATGGGAGAAGTTTTACTGAAAGTTAAAAATCTTAAAATGGTGTTTCAGAATAAGAAGTCTTCATTTGCCGCAGTAGAAGGTCTTACCTTTTCGGTAGAGCGGGGAAAGACTCTTGGAATAGTCGGGGAAAGCGGAAGCGGAAAGACGATGGCATCCCTTTCCGTGCTGGGATTACTCCCAAACCAGGGGAGGGTGGCGGAAGGTGAAATTCTGTTTGACGGGAAAGACCTTCTGGAATTGAGTGAAAAAGAAATGCAGAGTCTCAGGGGGAATGAGATGGCCATGATCTTTCAGGATCCCGTCATGTCGTTAGATCAGATTTACACGGTCGGCGATCAGATTATCGAGGCGATACGGACACATAAAAAAATATCAAAAGACGAGGCGAAGAAGAGGGCGCTCGCCCTGCTGGAGGACGTGGGGATTCCCAATCCGGAGCGCGTGTACCGTTCCTATCCGTTCGAGCTGTCGGGCGGCATGTGCCAGAGGGTTATGATAGCGATTGCCCTCAGCTGCAATCCGAAACTGCTGTTTGCCGATGAACCCACGACGGCACTCGACGTGACGGTGCAGGCCCAGATTATGGAACTGCTCAAAAAAATTCAGAAGGAATACGACATGGGAACTGTTCTCATCACCCACGATCTGGGGGTGGTGGCCGACGTGGCGGATGATATTGTGGTGATGTATGCGGGAAAATCCATGGAGATTGCGCCGAAAGAGGTGATTTTCAATTCTCCCTGTCATCCTTACACCCATGGCCTGATCCGTTCGATCCCCCAGCTTGACACAAAGGAGGAGCGGCTCTACAGCATTCAGGGAATGGTGCCCGACATCAGGAATTTCCCTCCCGGATGCCGTTTCTGTACGCGGTGTCCCCTGGCGCTCGATGAGTGCAGGGAGAAGGAACCGCCGTTTATAGAGCTTAATGAGAAACATTTTGTCAGATGCCACAGGGCAGAGGAAATTGCGAAGGGAGGGCTGGCCCATGGATGATGTAATTCTGAAAATCGACCACCTGAAAAAGTATTTTCCCGTCAAGGCCAGGATGTTCTCCGGGGGTAAAGGCACGGTCCATGCGGTGGATGACGTCTGTTTCGAGATAAAAAAGGGAGAGACGTTCGGCCTGGTAGGAGAGTCGGGATGCGGAAAGAGCACCCTGTCCAGGACAATTCTGAATCTTGTCCCCGCCGATGGGGGAACGATTACATTTAACGGAGAAGATATAACTGGCTTAAAGGGCAGGAAGATGGAAAAGATACGGTGGAAGATGAGAATGATTTTCCAGAAGCCGTACGGTTCCCTGAATCCCAGGGAGAGGGTGAAGGACATTATCGGCGCGCCGCTGAAAATCCATCATGCGGTGCCGGACGGTGAGATTGAAAATGAGGTTCTCAGGCTGATGGACATGGTGGGGCTTAACAGGGAATGGCTGAACCGCTACCCCCATGAATTCTCAGGAGGACAAAGGCAGAGGATCGGGATTGCAAGGGCGCTGGCCGGCAATCCGGAACTGATCATCTGCGACGAACCCGTCTCCGCTTTGGATGTATCAATCCAGTCACAGGTTTTAAATCTTTTAAAGGATCTGCAGAAAGAATTTGAACTGACGTATCTGTTCATTTCACATAATTTATCCGTCGTAAAATTCATGGCGGACAGAATTGCCGTCATGTATCTGGGAGTGATAGTGGAGCTGGCGGACAGCGATGAGATTTATGAAAATGCCGTCCATCCCTATACAAAAGCCCTGCTCTCGGCAATTCCAGAAGCAAAGACAACACAGAAAAAAGAAAGAATCATATTAAACGGGGATATTCCCAGTCCGGTAAACCCACCGGAGGGCTGCCGGTTCTGTACCCGATGTCCCTTCGTGGAGGAGCGGTGCCGGACGGAACGGCCGGAGCTTGCGCAGATAAAGCAGGGACACTATGCAGCCTGTTTCCTGGCCGGGAAAGGGGGCGGCGACCATGATTAAATTTATAGCAAAAAGACTGGCCATATCGGCGCTTTTACTGTTCATCGTGACCACACTGGTATTTGCATTTGTACATATGATGCCCGGCGATCCCGTTCTGACGATGCTGGGAGTGGACAGCAACCCGGATCCGGTCACCGTTGAAAAAATCCGTACGGAACTGGGGCTGGATCAGCCAATCCTGGTTCAGTATGCCAATTATTTAAAAGGAATAATCCACCTTGACCTGGGAAAATCATATTCAGAGAAAATCCCGGTCGTACAGGCAATTGCTTCCCGTTTTCCAAGAACACTGGAACTGGCTTTTGTATCGCTTGTGCTGGCCTGTCTGTTCGGAATTCCATTTGGAATCATTGCCGCGGTGCGGAGGGGAAAATTTTCCGATCTGGCGCTGACGACGATGGCGTCGGTAGGTACATCGGTTCCGGTTTATGTTATGGGATATCTGCTTGTGGTAATCTTCGCCCTGAATATTTTCAACCTTCCGATTGCGAAACTGCCCGCCAGCGGATTTACCGCATTTTCAAAGAATCCGGACCTGCATATACAGAAAATCATACTTCCGGCCATTACGCTGGCCCTGGGAGTCGCCGCTTCCATCATGAGGACGACGCGTTCCTCCATGCTGGACGCAATGGCCGCGGAATCGGTCAGGCCGCTGCGGGCCAAGGGACTTTCAAACGGGAAGGTGATCAGAAAACACGTGATCAGGAATGCAATGATTCCCGTCATCACGATCATCGGCCTCCAATTGGGGAACCTGATCGGCGGAACCGTCCTCTGTGAGACCGTGTTTAACTGGCCGGGGGTGGCGTCCCTTCTTGTAAAGGCCATCAACCACCGTGATTATCCCCTGATTCAGGGGTGTGTACTGCTGATCTCCGTAGTTTACATATTTACGAATATGATAGTTGACATAATATATGGAATTCTTGATCCAAGAGTCAGATAGGGGGGGATACAATGCTTAAGAAATGTTTCAGCAATAAAAAGTTTGTTGTTGGCTTTATTATTCTGGTCCCTCTGATTATTGTCATGATATTTGGCAATTTCCTGATACCCAATGATCCCTACGCGCTGGATACGGCCAACATGCTGCAGAATTCATCGGTTAAATACCCGCTGGGAACCGACGAGTACGGACGGTGTATCCTGACCCGTCTGATACTGGGAATCAGGCCGTCCATGATGGTGGCGCTGGGGGGAACGGCCATCGCCTTTGCCGGAGGAACCGTCCTGGGAGTCGCGGCCGGTTACCTGGAGGGAAAAATCGGAACGGTCATCATGAGGGGAATTGATATCATCCTCTGTTTTCCGCCCATCCTGCTGGCGATGATTATCGCGGGCCTCTGGGGAGCCGGAGTCATCAATCTGATGCTGGTAATCGGGATTCTGTACATACCGCACTTTTCACGTATTGCCTACTCTTCCACGCTCCAGGTCAGAAAAATGGAGTATGTGGAGAGCGATTTATCCATTGGGGCCACACCGGCGGCCATCATGAGAAAGGCAATTTTTCCGAACATTATATCAGTTCTGATTGTCCAGGTGAGCACGACGATTTCCAATGCGATCCTTTTGGAGTCCGGACTCAGCTTCCTGGGACTGGGCGTTCTGCCGCCCACACCGTCCTGGGGCCAGATGATCGGTTCTGCAAGGGGATATCTCAATGTCAATGTCATGTATCTGTTCTGGCCCGCGCTCTGCCTGTGCCTGACTATTCTGGCGGTGAACCTGATGGGCGATGCCATAAGAGATATTCTGGATCCGAAGCTTAACAACAGTTTTTAATGGCTGGCGCCGGGTGACAGAAAAAATACAGCGCCGGGTACCGTTAACAATAAAAAAGGAGGAAATTTCATGAAAAAAAGAGATTTGAAAAAAGTAGCGCTTACATTGGCGGCCGCCCTGGCGGCATCCGTAGTGTTGACGGCCTGCGGCAGTTCTCAGACGGGCGGGGACACACAGCCTGCAACAAAGGAGGAAGGCGGTGCAGCGGCAGGAACCGAAAAAGCGGCAGACGCCGGAACGGGTAACAAACGCGATACCTTAAACGTGGGAATCAGCGCCGAGCCGGCCACCCTGGATCCCCATCTTCAGTCGGGACAGGCGACAAGGCTGATTAAGCAGCAGATTTACCGCGGACTTATGACTTATACGGCAGATTCCGGCATTGCCACAGACGTGGCCGATTCCTATACCGTATCGGACGACGGGCTGACCTATACCTTTAAATTAAAGGATGCCACCTTCCACGACGGTTCACCGGTTACGGCCGGGGACGTGAAGTTTTCCGTGGAGCGTGTCATGGACGAATCCGTGGCGGCTACATTCGGAAGCGATTTCCGATCGATAGTGGACCATGTAAATGCACCGGACGAAAAGACGGTGGAAATTGTCCTGAAACAGCCCTGCGCACCGTTCCTGGAGTACCTCTGCCTTCCCGAAGCGGCAGTGGTTTCAAAGGCATTCTGCGAGGCGAACAACAACGATTTAAGCACAGTTGCCATGGGATGTGGGCCTTATGCATTTGACGGATGGGAGAACGGACTCTCCATCAGCGTCAGTGCGTATGACGGCTGGTATGGAACTCCGGTACAGACTCCAAACATTGATTTCTTCTTCTACACAGACGAGACAACGAGGGCCAATGCGCTCCGTACGGGCGAAGTGGACATCATCGACTATGTTCCCTCCAAAGAGGTTATCGCATTTGAGGGTGCCGATGACGCCAATGTGGAAGTGTCGGTGGCGCCGTTTATGTGCCTGCAGATTAACTGCACCGAGGGCAGCCCGCTGGCCGATCCGAAGGTGAGACAGGCCATCTCCTACGCAATAAAGAGAGACGATGTAATCAACGCGGCGTTTATGGGGCGCGGCGAGCCAATCTTCGGTTTCCCGACCATCGTGGGCCAGAACGGCTATGACGGCAAATACGACAACTATTTCTCCTATGACGTTGAAAAGGCAAAGGCACTGCTGGCGGAAGCGGGTTATCCGGACGGTTTCTCCTGCAAGCTCTTATCCTCCTCCACCTACGCAATGCACGAGCAGACCGCAGTATGCGTACAGTCCAGCCTTGCCGAAATCGGTATCAAGGTAGAACTGGAGCTTCCGGACTGGGCAACGCGAATCGAGCGTTCCAACGTGGGCGACTACGACATGATGGTATCGGGGACAACGGGAAACATCGTGGATATGGACTGGGCGACCAACTACTATGAGAGCGGAGACGTGCGGATGAACAGCTGTCCGGGATTTGCCGACGACAAGATCGATGAGCTTCTTGCAAAGGGCAGAACAACTCTGGATGAAAAAGAAAGAGCGGAAATCTACGATCAGTTCAGGGAGAGGGCGCTGGAGCTTTCACCATTCGTATTCATCAACTTCAGGGAACAGGTATTCGCAACAGCCAAGAACGTTCACGGATTCCAGAACCTGGACGGCATCCTTACCTACCTTTCCGGACTTACATTACAGGACACTTACGTAGAGGAATAAGAAATGGAATAAGAAACCGGCGCGGGGGAAACACCGCCAATCTAAAAATAAGTTTTATCCGGGGCAGTGCAGAAACTGCCCCGGAATAAAAGATATAAACATATTGGAATGATATATAATGACATGGCAATTATGGTTACGGACGACAGAAGCCTGAATGATGCGGCGCCGCAACACCGCCGCACGGGCAATTGGGCATGCGGAGGCAGAACAGAGTGAGAGTAATAGGGATTGGCGACAATGTATGCGATAAATATGAACATTTAAAGACCATGTTTCCGGGGGGCCAGGCGCTGAATTTTTCCGTCTACGCCAAAATGCTGGGCGCGGATGCCTCTTACATGGGGGTGTTTGGAACGGATGAGGCCGCAGACCACGTGATAAACACGCTGGATGAACTGGGAATCGAACATGGCAGGTGCAGGCGGTATGAGGGTGAAAACGGCTGCGCCAGGGTGACCCTGGTGGACGGGGACCGTGTTTTTCTCGGAAGTAATAAAGGGGGAGTTACGAAGGAACATCCTCTGGAACTTACGGAGGAGGATCTTATATATATAAAGACATTTGCTCTGGTGCATACCAGCAACAACAGCTATATGGACGGCCAGCTTGAGAAAATCCATGGGGCCGGAGTTCCCATTTCCTATGATTTCTCCGGACAGTGGGTAAACGGGAGCCTGGTGTCGAAGGTGGCGCCCTATGCCTCTTATGTATTTTTATCCTGCGGTTCCGTGACAGAGGAAGAGGGAAGGCGCATCTGCCTTGATATGCATGAAAAAGGGTGCCGGTTTATCGTGGCGACAATGGGAAGCCGGGGAGCGCTCGTTTACGATGGCAAAGAATTTTACAGCCAGCCGCCCCATCTGGTGGAGGCGGTGGATACGCTGGGCGCAGGGGACTCCTTTGCAACGGCATTTCTGCTTTCCATGATAAAGGAGGACGGAAGCGGGCAAAAAGCGGACGGCGATAAGCCGGACAGAGACGGGGAACCGTATAAGAAAAAGTTAAAAACGGCAATGGAAAATGGAGCGGCATTCGCAGCCGGAACCTGTCTGGTGCGGGGAGCATTTGGCCACGGAAAGGTTTTCAGCCGCTAAAGCGACCCGCCGCAGGCGGAAATTCCTGCACTTAAAAGACGAAAATACGAGGTGAAAATATGAGTTATATGATTGGCGTAGACGTCGGCGGTACGTTTACAGACTTTTCAATATTCAACACAGAGACCGGGAAATTAAAACATTTTAAGCACAGCTCCACGCCGGATGATCCGTCGAGAGCGATTGTAAACGGCATCCTCCATGTGCTCTCAGAGGACTGCATCGGCCCGGAGCAGGTGAGTTACCTGGCACATGGAACCACGGTTGCAACCAACGCCCTGATCGAAAAGAAAGGCGCGCGCCTGGGACTGATTACAACAAAAGGATTCCGCGACCTGATGGAAATCGGCTGGCAGAAACGGCCGTCCCTCTATGATTTATCAAAACAGAAACCCGAGAGCCTGATCCCGGACGGCATGAAATGCGAGGTGGAGGAGAGGATTTTATACGACGGCACGGTTAAAACGGCGCTAAACGAGGACAGCGTCCGTGAAGCGGTGCGCTACCTGAAGGAACAGGGCGCCCAGACGATAGCCGTCTGCACTCTCTTCTCCTTTATCAACCCGGAACATGAGGTGAGAATCAGGGAAATCATAGAAGAAGAGTATCCGGAGGCCTATGTTTCCACCTCCCATGAACTGGTTCCCGAATTCCGGGAGTATTCCAGGATGAGCACGACCGTGCTCAATGCCTATCTGGGACCGGTTATGGAAAAATACGTACATAACTTTGAAAAATCCATTCTGGACTCCGGGATCACCGTGGCCCCTTATGTGACACAGTCCAACGGTTCCGTCATCTCCATTGCGGAGACCATCGACTGCCCGATCAAGACTGCCGTGTCGGGACCCAGCGCCGGTGTCATCGGCGCCGTCTATATCGGAAAGCAGTGCGGAATCGATAAGATAATCACCTTTGATATGGGAGGCACCAGCATCGACGTCAGCCTGATTGAGAACGGAAAGGCATCCCTGTCCAACGAGAGGCTCGTGGAGGGGTATCCGGCCAGAATTCCAATGATAGATATTGTAACGGTAGGCGCGGGCGGCGGTTCCATCGCCCGGATTGACGCAGGAGGAGCCTTAAAGGTGGGACCCGACAGCGCTGGAGCGACGCCGGGACCAGCCTGCTATATGCGCGGCGGCACCGAAGCATGTGTCACGGATGCCAACATCGTACTTGGCAAACTGAACCAGAAAAAGATTCTGGGCGGCCGGATGGACGTGGATCTGGAATTGGCTGAAAAAGCCGTCAAAGAGAATATCTGCGACAAGTCCACACTGGATTTGAAGCAGGCGGCAGCGGGAATTATCTCGGTTGTGAACTCCAACATGACGCGCGCCATCCGTGTTGTGTCCGTGGAGCGTGGATATGACGCCCGGGAATTCACACTGATGGCCTTCGGCGGCGCAGGCCCGCTCCATGCGTGCGAGGTAGCGAGAGATATGGGAATTACCTCCGTGCTGCTTCCGCCGTCTCCGGGAACGCTCTGCTCCCTGGGACTTCTGATGGCCGATACGAAGTTTGACATCAGCCGCTCCAACGTCATGATTGCGGAGGAGGAGAACCTGGGCAAAGTACAGAAGATTTTTGATACGCTGACCGAAGAGGGCAATGAGCTTCTCGACAAAGAGGGTGTTGCGGAGAAAGACAGGAGTTTTACCTACCTGATCGAGTGCCGGTACGAGAGACAGAATTATGAGATTGGCATCGAGGTGGAAGGCCGTTTCACAAAAGAGGTGATGGAGGAGATGATCGAGAATTTCCACCAGGAACACAACCGTTCCTACGGCTATTTCAACAGAAACATGAAGCTTCAGATGGTCAACTACCGCGTCAGCGCCATCGGAGACATCATCAAACCGGATCTGGTGGAAATGCCGGTGGATCCGAACGCGGAGCCGCCGAAGCCGTTTACCACCCGCGACGTCCTGTTCGATCGGGAGAAAGATTATATAACGACCAATATTTACAACAGGGACGACTTCAAACCGGGCTGCACGGTTATGGGACCGGCAATCATTGAACAGATGGACTCCACCTCCGTCATCCCGCCTGACTGGAAGGCGTACACGGACGGATACCAGAATATCATCGTGACTTACGAGGGAGGTGCAAAATAATGAAAAACCAGGTTGATGCAGTAACGGTGGAAATCGTGGGAAACCTTCTCTTATCCATCGCGGAAGAAATGGGAGTGGCGCTAATCAAGAGCGCCTATTCCACCAACATCAAGGAACGGCGTGACATTTCCACAGCGGTGTTTGATCCGGAGGGAAATATGGTGGCGCAGGCCGAGCACGTCGCCATGCACCTCGGCTCCCTGCTGGGAATTATCAAGGAAGTTTACAAAAAACATGCCCCGGAGGACATAAGGCCCGGAGATATGTTTATGGGAAACGACCCGTATAACGGCGGCGGGACCCACCTGCCGGACATCACGGTGACGCAGCCGGTGTTTGTCGGGGAAAAGCTGATTGGCTGGGTAGCCAACCTGGCCCACCACAGCGACGTGGGCGGCAAGGTGGCCGGTTCCACCTCGGGCGATGCGGTGAGCATTTTCCAGGAAGGACTTAAAATTCCGCTTGTCAGAGTGTGCCGGAATGATGAGGTCAACGACGATATCATCAGTTTCCTCATGGCCAACAGCCGTATCCCCGGGGAACGCTACGGGGATCTCCAGGCCCAGATTGCTTCGAACCGTGTAGGGGCAAAGCGTCTGACTGAGGCATTCGACCGCTATGACGACCTGCTGGTGGACAGTATGCACGAGCTTCAGAACTATGCAGAGAGAAGACTGCGGGCCGGTATCCGGAATCTGCCGGATGGGGAGTATGAATTTACCGATTACATGGACGATGCGGGTGTGGGCCATCCCGAGCCAATCCGGATTCAGGTCAGGGTCACCATCAAAGGGGACGATATGCATCTGGACTTTGCGGGAACCGATCCCCAGGTGAACGGACCGAACAATGTGACAAAGAACGGGCTTCTTGCCACGGTATTCTATTCGTTAAAAGCGCTGATAGATCCGGGAATTCCGTCCAATGCCGGAATATACAGGGCATTCAGCGTGGAGGCGGAGCCGGGAACCATCATCAATGCGACAAACCCGGCGCCCGTGGGAGCGCGTATCGATACGTGTATGCGTGTCGCGGACGTTATCTTTGGAGCGCTTGGACCGGCCGTGCCGGAGCGCGCGCTGGCAGGCTGCAACTCTTCCTGTACCTCCGCGATCTTCAGCGGAACCGACCCGGAGGATCCGGAGCATTTCTACGTATACCTGGAAACCATTGCCGGAGGATCCGGGGCGCAGAAATCAAATGACGGCCTGAGCGGCGTCCAGGTACATATGACCAATACCTCCAATCTTCCAATCGAGGCCCTGGAGATGGAATTTCCGCTTCTGATTGTCCACAAGTACGGGCTGCTTGAGAACAGCGGAGGAGCCGGAGAATACAGGGGCGGACTCGGAATCGAGCGTATTTTCGAGGCGATGTACGACAACATCAATTATACCGGATTGGGAGACAGACAGATTTATAAACCCTGGGGGCTCTACGGCGGCATGGAGGGGGCAGGCGGTGAATATTTCATCACCCGCACCGACGGCACGGTGGAAAAGCTGATTTCCAAATGCACCGATGTACCGCTGCATAAAGGTGATATTGTCACGGTACACACGCCGGGAGCAGGCGGCTACGGGGATCCGAAAAAGAGGAAACCGGAGTCGGTGCTGAGTGATGTAATTGAACATAAGGTTTCAATCGATAAGGCGGAGGAGCTTTACGGAGTAAAAATCAGAAAGGACGGCGGCAGCTACAGGCTGGCCTGACAGGAGGGATACAATGAGCGTTAAAGAAATTATCAGTGAGATTAAGGTAAAAATGGATGCGGCCGGCGGCCTGAAACATGTTTATTTTGTGGCCTGCGGAGGTTCTAAGGCGGCGATATTCCCGGGACTTTACCTGCTTCAGAGCGAGGCAAAGACATTCGGATCAACCACCTACACCAGCAATGAGTTCGTACACGCGACGCCGAAGGAGCTGGACAGCCGCTGCATCGCCGTCGTATGCTCCCTGAAGGCGACGCCGGAGACCGTGGAGGCCGTGAAGACCGCTAACGCGGCAGGAGCCGTGACAATTGCGATGACGGGTTCCATGGAAACGGGAATGGCGAAGGTGGGACAGTATGTCGTGACATATTCAAACGGCGATGACCAGGTGTACAGCGACTCCAACCAGGCCAATGCACTCAGAATCGGTTTTGAAATTCTGAACCAGTTTGAAGGTTATGAAAAGTATGATATGGCGATGGAGGCATACCGGTATATTGATGAAATCGTCGCCGAGGGTAAGGAGAAGTGCCTGCCAGCGGCTAAGGAATGGGCTGGTAAATACAAGGATGAGCCGGTATTCTACGTCCTGGCGTCGGGACCGAACTATGGGGTGGCCTACTCCATGTGCTGCTGTCACTTCATGGAAATGCAGTGGAAGCACGGCGTATGCCTGCACACGGGAGAGTATTTCCACGGCCCGTTCGAGACGACGGACAAAAAACTTCCGATGGTGCTTCTGATGAGCGAGGGCCGTACCCGCGCCCTTGACGAGAGGTGCCTGACATTTTTAAAACAGTATGCGGAAAACTATATTGTGATTGATTTTAAGGAACTGAATGCGGGAAGGATTAACCCGGAGATCGCCGAGTTCTTCAACCCGGTTGTGATGATCCCGGTGGAGCGGTATTATGTGGCACAGATGGCCGAGGTAAGGGATCATTCCATGGATTACAGAAGATATATGTGGAAGGTGGAGTACTAAAGTTTGTTTGAAAAATAAAAGTAGTTCCTCCTGAAAAACCGAACCGGCCTGACCGTCCACCCAAGGATAACCGTACGATGTCAGGTGCCATGGTCTGGATTGCCCGCAGTGGCGCGCACTGGCAGGACCTGCCAGTGCGCTGCGGTCCTTGGGTGGCGGTTAATAACCGGCAGCATCCGCTTTTGCTGATGTGCAGTGATGACGCTATGTCCTGTAGAGAAATATGCTCCGCATAGTGCTGTTGGATATAAGACATTATTTTTTTGATTTCTTCGTGGCGGAAGACGGAAAATTCCATTCGGCCTGATAGGTCCGTATTTAACACCAGCTCTTTCCACAGGAACATCAGCCGGATATAAACCTCCAGCTCATAACCCCGCTCCTTTTTCTCAATCAGGCCGGAGATGATATGCTGGCATTTTAAAATTTCACACTGCCATTCCACATCCGGGCACAGTGAAACGGCGAAAAAGCTCCCGCTTTGTATATACGGCAGAAAATACTTTTGTTCCATCAGGCTGCCACGGAAAAAAGAAAACATAACCGGATGGATATTAATGCAAAGATACCTTGCTTTATGCCCCTGCGCCGGACGGGTCATATGCAGAAGCCCAGCATTGATAAAAATTCCTTCTCCCTCTCTCAGCAGGTATTCCTTTTCCTGCACGGTCATACAGATGATTCCCTCCTGCACAACACAAAGCTGGAATTCATCGTGCCAGTGCCATCCGTTATATCCACAAGGTTTTTCCTGCAGGTTTGTCTCATACACCCTGAGGGAAAATCACAGGGCAGGGAGAAATTGGCTTTTTGGTTTGCATCTATTATAATATTATGATTCATGGGATCTCCGGCTGAATGTAAGGCAGCAGATCTATCTTTGACTCTTTTTATGTGTCTTTTTTAGTGTAAGGGATTTGTGGAAAAACATCAAGGGAGGATAAAAATGTTTAAAACTCTTTGCCTTTTGGCTAAGGATAATATATAATCATTTTATAATGATATATCAGGAATATAATAAAAATTCAAAGGGATGATACGGCGATGTTGGATGGAAAGGCAGTTACACCACTATATGTTCAATTGATGACGGAGATTGAAGGAAAGATTTTAAAAGGCGTTTACCAGCCTGGAGAACGGCTTCAGTCTGAGAGTGAGATGGCGAAAACCTTCGGCGTAAGCATAATTACCGTTAGAAACGCTGTCAGCGCCCTGGTTGAGAAAGGCCTGGTTGAGAAGAAGCAGGGTAAGGGAACCTTTGTCTCCAAACCCAAGTTTACAAAGGACATCAAAAAACTTCAGAGCTTCACCGAGATGTGTGAGCATATGGGAATGAAGTCCGGTGGACGAATGCTTGAAAATAAGCTCGTTGTGGCGGACGAAAAGACAAGAAAGCTTCTGGGACTTGAAAAAGGAAGCCAGGTGGTTTATATTTCCCGGGTGCGCTATGCTGACAATGAACCGGTTGCGATTGAAAACAACTATTATCCGCTTAAGTATGCATTCCTTTTGGGAGAAACCTTTGATGACAATTCACTGTTTGAATTTATGAAGAAAAAGGCGAAGGTGATGGTTGCCGTATCAGAGAAATGGATCGAACTGTGCAGAGCCACTGCGAAAGAGGCGGAGCTTCTGAGGCTGACGAAGGGGACACCCCTGCTCTACATAAAAAGCGTTGCTTACACCCAGGAAAAAGAACCAATTTATGTGGGGACACAGATATTTAACGGAGACCGGTGTTCATTTTATGTATGCGAGTCAACCGGCATATAAAACCGAAACGGAATATGAAATTGCAAAAGGAATCCCTGACAGGCGGAGGCCCCGGCCGGGGATTCTTCTTTTAATTTACGCAATCCGTTGCACATGTGGGCCGATTCCGGGGGAAGGGAAAGGAAATATGAAACATTTTTGTTATTTTCTGACAAATAAAACGTAATATAGTAAAAACACGATATTTTTATTGAAAGTTAGTCTGGAAAGTCCTATACTTATAGTATTGGAACAGAGGATTAAAAAAATTGTCAGGAGGAAAAAGGATATGAAGAAATTAATGACCGCACTGCTTGCTGCTGTGATGACCGTGGCGATGACGGCCACTGCATTTGCTGCCGAGGATCCGGCTGCCCTGCTCGACAGGGTTACCCAGAAATCCAATGAGATGGATTCGATGGACTGTGATATGGGAATCCATGCCGTACTGGTTATACCGGATCCGGAGACGAAAAAGGATTTGACTTTAAATCTGGATATGCTGATGAAGATGAAGATGGATCAGATTAAATCGGGGAATCTCCGCTATAAAGCAGAGATGGCGATGGATTTCCTGGGCCAGAGCGAATATGCCACCGTTTTCTATAAAGACGGCTATTATTACATGGATGCCGACGGAGAGAAAATCAAATACCCGATGGACCTGAACAGTATGATAGCGTCCGTAGAGCAGACTACGTCTGCAGCGGAACTTACTTCCTCTCTGATGAAGAGCCTTGCAGTCAGGGAAGAGGGAGAGAACAGAATTCTTTCCTATGTTGCGGACCCGGCCAAGATGAATGCATACGTGAATGAGGCTCTCAGCTCTCTCATGGGGGATATGGGCGTAACGATGACGGTCCGGGAAGTAAAGGGTGAGTATGTTATCAATAAAGACGATTATTACACCAGCATGAATATGAACATGTCCATGGATATCAGTATGTATGGTGAGACGGTCAGAGTAATCATGCTGATCGAGGGAACCATCAACAATCCGGGACAGCCGGTGACGGTTGACCTTCCTTCCACGGACGGATATACCGATCTGAATACATACTACAAATCACTGTATGGCGGCAGCGGAAGTGGAAGCGGATACGGTCCGGCATCAGAAATCTGGTAAATCATTTTAGAAAACACCGGAATAATGGGATATCGGAATAACAGGATATGAAAGGCGGATGCGGCATGGGTATGAACACCCATGCCGCATCCCTTTTATCGTCTGTCCCAGTTGGCCTGGTCAGGGTTGCGGACATGCTGTGGCTGTTTTATAATGGATAGGAAAAGGGGGGAGCGTGTGATGAAAAGTGTTCATGAGGAAGGCAAATTCCAAAAAAATCTTCAGAAGCTGGCGGCCAGGCGGATTGCGCTTTTGATCCTGGTCAGTTCCCTGCTTTTTCTGGCCGGACAGTTTCTGGCTTCACTGGCGGCAAATGAGCTGGATGCGGCCTCCCATCTGAAAAAACTGGAGGAGGTTTTTCTGCGGTTCGACATGCAGAACCGGGAATTCCTCCTGAATGACAGGACGGTGTCGGCGGTGGAGAAAATCATATCCGGAGAAGAGCCTGAAGCAATCGATGAATTTAAAAACTATTTCCGCCAGTTTGATGAAAGCTGTGATGTCCATAACCAGGTAATGATCACGGACAAAGACGGGGACGTGCTATTCACCTCTTTCAGCGAGAGCCAGCTTTCATCTTATCTGGTGAACTATAATAACGCGGTCTGCTACAACGCGAGAAACTGCGGGGAGGGCGAGGTTTACCGGGCCGTATACTATGACCGCGGCGACTATGCCGACGCCCTGTTTGTCAAGCCGATATTTCAGAATGGGGAAGTCAGCGGATATATCACACTGTTCTTATCGGGCAGCGGATGGAATTTTTACCTGTCGGAAAGTAATTTTGACGGTGTGATTACGGATCTGAGGCAGAACGTAATGTATATCAGTAAACCGGGTCTGGCCGACAGCAGTAACAAATTCTATGGTACCGAACACGGAAGCTGGATGCACGGGCATGCCCGCTACTGGGTAGTGTCGAAGGAGATTCCGGAGTATTCGGCCGTAATCTATTCCCTGGTATATTATCCGAGGAACGAGGCCGTCCATATCGGACTTTTGGCGCTGCTGGTGATGGGGGCCGTGTGGTACTGGATCGCAAGATGGATGGCAAAATCCATGGCGGAGAACAACGCCGCGTCGATCGAGCGGCTGGTCAGTGAGATTAGAATTATACGCAAGGGAGACTACGACCACAGAATCCAGATGAACACGGATGATGAGTTTAATGAAGTAGGATATCAGGTTAACAACATGCTCGACAGTATCCAGGCATTGAACGGCAGGAATACGGAGCTTTTGAAGCTGAACAGCAGAATCGAAATGGATCAGCTTACGGCCCAGATGAATCCACATTTCCTGTATAACACCCTCGAAATCATCAGAAACCTGGTGGCCTTTGATGCCGATAAGGCGGAAGAACTGATAGTAAAACTGACCGAAGTGCTCCGCTACAGTGTGGATACCTCCAGAAAGGAGGTTACGCTGGAGGAGGACATGCGCTATATCGACTGCTATCTGGATATCCAGAACTGCCGTTTCGGAAGCCGGTTTAACTGCCAGATCGATTTTACTCCGGAATGTTTCGGCTGCATTGTGCCGAAGCTGCTTTTACAGCCGTTGATTGAAAACAGCATTAAGTATGGATTCCAGAAGAAAATGGATCTTAATATCACGATCCGCGGTACAATGGAGGGAAATATCCTTTATATCAGCGTCCTGGACGACGGCCTTGGAATGGAGGCGGAAAAGGCGGAGGAGCTGAGAGAGCAGCTCCGGACACATGACAACAGTTCGCCCTCCATCGGCCTTAGAAACTTATCGCGCCGTCTGTACCTGAAATATGGGGACGGCAGCGGCCTTCAGATCAGGAATATGGAGGGCATCGGCTTTGAGGTGCTGGCGAGGATAGAACAGCAGAAAGGGGAGACATAATGTACAAAGTAATCGTTGCAGAAGATGAGGACATTATCAGAAAGGGTCTGGTATACTCGATCCCCTGGGCGGATATGGACTGTTCGGTAGTCGGGGAGGCAAGGAACGGGGTGGAGGGCGTGGAGCTGATAAAACGCCTGGAACCGGATATCGTTATGGCCGATATCAACATGCCGGTGTTAGACGGACTGGGGATGATCCGGGAGACATATGAAGATTATAATTATTCCGCCATTATACTGTCGGGCTATTCGAACTTTGAATATGCAAGAACCGCTATCCGCTACGGCGTGACGGGGTATCTGTTGAAACCGCTTAAAAAGGAGGATTTGTTGGAAGCGGTAAAAGATGCAAAGGAAAAGTGCCTGCTCCGGCGCACCTGGCTCAACCGCAAACAGGAACAGGAAAAGTGGAAGAATATCCAGCTTGTTTCAAAGGAGGAGAACAGCCGGGAAGACGATGCGGTGGTGAGGGATATGCTGGCCTTTATCGCGCAGCATTACAGGGAAAAAATGGTGCTGCAGGACGTTGTAGACGCCCTGAACTACAGCGAAACCTTTCTGAATAAAAAGTTTAAAAAGCAGATGGGGACCACCTTTATTGAATACCTGAACCGTTATCGGATCCAGAAAGCGCTTGAGCTGTTAAAGGACGGAAAAACTGCGGTCCAGGATGTTTCCTGGATGTGCGGGATCGGTGATTACAAATATTTTAATATGGTATTTAAGAAATATATCGGGTGCAGCCCGAAAGAGTATGTCTCCGGGATCAGGGGACAGCAGGAGTAAACCGGGGATGTTTCATTTTAAGCATCTCCAATTTAAACTTCACAGAATAAAGTCTGGACAGCCGGAAGTAAGATTCCGGCTGTTTTTTGTTGAGTGGCAATGAAAAGTCCGCGAAGCGTGCTTTTCGTTGTTATGGGAAATTTATATTGAATGGCTGGAAAAAGAGCACGCAAAATGAATGGAGGAGTGAAAAATACAAAAAACAGCAGAAAAGCATCGGACTGTTTGGTATTTTTACCTTTTGAACGGTATTTCAGGTAGAATGGAATGTCTAAAATGTATAGTATTATAAATAAGAAAAGAGATTTATATACAAAATAGATAAAAAAACAGGGGCGGTGATGGATGTGAGCGTGGTAATTTCAATTCAAAATGCAGTAAAAAAATATGGGGAAGTGACAGTCATCCCCGACTTATCGGTCACAATAAGAAATGGGGAGCTTTTTACTCTGCTGGGGCCGTCCGGATGCGGCAAGACCACCCTGCTGAGAATGATAGCCGGATTTAACACCATAGAGGGCGGCAGCTTCCGGTTTAACGACAAAATCATCAATGACATGGAGCCGGGGAGACGCGGAATCGGAATGGTATTCCAGAACTACGCAATCTTCCCCAATATGTCGGTCAGGAAAAATGTGGAGTTCGGGCTGAAATATAAGAACATGCCCAAAGAGCAGATGAGAACACAGGCCCAGAAGTTTCTGGAGCTGGTGCATGTGGATCAGTATGCGGACCGGATGCCGGAACGGCTGTCAGGAGGACAGCAGCAGAGGGTGGCGCTGGCCAGGGCGCTTGTGATACAGCCGGATGTGCTCCTGATGGACGAGCCTTTATCCAACCTGGATGCCAAACTCCGTGTGGAGATGAGGACGGTCATTAAAAGCATTCAGAAGGAAGTGGGAATCACCACGGTCTATGTCACACATGATCAGGAGGAGGCAATGGCAATCTCCGACCGGATTGCGGTTATGAAAGACGGCGTGATCCGCCACTGCGGCGAACCGAAGAATATTTACCAGAGACCCGCCGACCTGTTTGTGGCAACTTTTATCGGCAAGTCGAATCTTCTGAGCGCAAGACTGACGCAAAACGGATCGGAAACAGTCCTGGTATTCCCAAACGGATACAAAGTCGTGATGGATTCCGTCCGGGAGGAGGAGAGCTATGACAGGGACGTAACACTGTCGGTAAGGCCGGAAGAACTGTTTGTACACTTATATAAAGAGGGGGAAGATACGGACGGTATCAGCGCCAGGATTCAGGACAGCGTATTCCTCGGTTCCAATACCCATTACTTTGCAGAGCTTGAGACGGGAGAGACGGCTGAAATCATCCAGGAGTCGGAGATTGATGAGATTATTCCTCCGGGAAGCAGGGTAATACTCACCCTGAACAGCCGTAAAGCCAACCTGTTTGACCCGGAGACAACTAAGAGCCTGATGAGGGGGATTAAAAACAGCACGGCTCTTCCCGCAGAGACAGTTGGACGGGAGGTGGAGGGATGAGCCGTTCAAAAGCAAGAAAGGACTTCTGGAACGTCATTTCCTGGATTCTGATGGGGCTTTTCATGATATTTCTCGTTTACCCCATTGGAAAGTTGCTGAAAGAGGCGGTATACACGAATGGAGAGTTCACTCTCGACGCATTCCGGATGTTTTTTGCCAAGTCCTATTACTATGATTCTATTTTCCACAGCGTAAAAATCGGAGTCTGTGTCATGGTGACAAGTCTGCTTCTGGGCATCCCGTTTGCCTATTTTTACTCATTCTACAGGCTGGGAGGGCGTAAGGTATTGTTTGTACTCTGCCTGCTCTGTACCATGTCGGCCCCGTTTATTGGAGCTTACGCGTGGATTCTTCTGATGGGTAACTCGGGGCTGATAACCGGTTTCCTGAAATCAATGGGGATTTCAGGAGTTTCCATATACGGTTTTGGCGGGATTGTCTTTGTTCAGACATTAAAGCTGTTTCCGCTGGTTGTAATCTATATGAACGGTGCATTCCGGGATATTGACAACTCCCTGCTGGAGGCGGCGGAGAGCATGGGATGCAAGGGCGTGGACCGTTTTAAGAGGGTGATTATGGCGCTCACAATGCCGACGATCCTGGCGGCGGCCCTGCTGGTGTTCATGCGTTCCTTTGCCGATTTCGGAACCCCGGTTTTGATAGGCCGCGGTTACAGTACGTTTCCGGTCCTGATTTACAACCAGTATCTGGGAGAAAACGGGACCAATTATCACTTTGCGGCAGCCATCAGCGTCATTGCCGTACTTGTGACAGCCGCTATTTTCATCATTCAGAAGGTGGCGTCAAACCGGTTCAAATTTACCATCAACGCCCTGCACCCGGTAGAGCCGAAAAAGGCATCGGGCATCGGCAATTTTATGATGCATGCGTACTGTTACCTGTTGGTGGGCATTTCACTTCTGCCGCAGATATACATCGTCAACATGTCGTTCAGGAATTATAAAAACAGCATTATTAAACCGGGTTATTCTCTTGTGAATTACCAGAAAGCAATGGAAAAGATGCTGGCGCGTTCGATTGGTAATACACTGATTGTCAGCGTCGTGACACTGGCCGTAATTATTGTGGTGGCAGTCCTGATTGCTTACCTGGTGGTGAGGAGAAGCAGCCTGTTCAACAATGCGATTGATACGATTTCCATGATGCCTTATATTATGCCGGGCGCAGTAATCGGTATCGCACTGGTGGTGGCTTTTTCCAGAAAACCGTTTTCCCTCACAGGAACGCTGGTGATTATGATAATCGCCCTGGCCATACGCCGTATGCCGTTTACCAGCCGTTCGGCGACGGCCGCGATGATGAAAATTCCGGTTAATATCGAGGAAGCCGCTCTGAGCCTGGGAGCCTCCAAGGCGGCTGCGTTTACCAAAATTACGGTTCCCATGATGTCCAGCGGAATTATATCTGGCGCGGTCCTAAGCTTTGTTTCTATTATAACGGAAATGTCATCGGGGGTTATTCTTTATAATAACAGGACGATCACGCTGACCATCAGCACCTATTCGGCAATTACCAGCGGTATTTACGGCGTGGCTGCCGTGTTTGCAACCATCACGATGCTGCTTACCGTAATCTGTCTGATTATCTATCTGAAATTTACGAAGCTGGAAGATGTGAGGATGTAGGAGGTAAATTTATAAAAATTAAAAATATATAAGCAAAGGGAGAGTGTATTTTATGAAAAAAAGAAGATTGACAGCAGCATTTATGGCAGCGGTAATGGTATTGTCGATGACTGCATGCGGAGGAAAGGAAGCTCCGGCCGAGACCAAAAAAGCGGAACCGGCAGCCGAGAACACTCAGGGACAGGGGGAATCTGAAGCAAAAGAGGAGAGCAGCGAGAGGCCGTATTACGTGAGGCCGGAGGGCGAGATATCGGGGAAAATCACCGTTTACACGACAATGGAAGAAACACAGCAACAGGTTCTGAGCGACATATGGAAAAAATATTATCCCGACTGTGAACTGGAAATCCAGGCCGATTCGGTCGGAACACTGGCTACGAGAATCAGAAGCGATGAATCATGTGATGCGGATGTGGTAATCGGCGGCATGTTTGCCGCGGACGGCGACACCTATCACGATATCCTGCAGCCATATACGGGCGCATGCGACAAAGAACAGCTTTACCACGACGAGTCGGGATACTACAACTTCTATGATGTACAGGTTATGTGCCTCGTAGTGAATCCGGCGCTGAGGGACGAGCTGGGAATCGAAATCAACGGATATGAGGATTTGTTAAATCCGGCCCTGGAAGGAAAAATTATCCTTGCAGCTCCTGATTCCACATCTTCAGGCTGGCGCCAGCTCCAGACGATTCTGGCGGTTATGGGAGACAAGTTCGACGATGATAAGGGCTGGGATTATATTAAACAGCTGATTCCCGCAAGCTTCTCCACAACATCTTCCAAGGACGTTTATAACCTGGTCAGCAATGGGGAATATGTGGCGGGTCTTTCCTATGAATCGAGTGTAGTCGCCCTGATTAACGACGGCGCTCCGATCGAATGTATTTATATGGAAGAAGGCAACACAGCCATGGCAGGCGGCGCGGCAATCGTTAAAAATGCCCCGAACCTTCCGGCAGCCCAGGCAATGGTGGATCTTCTCACCTCAGCCGAATTCCAGGACGCCCGTGCGGAAGTATCGGCAGGACGCGGTTCCAACGGCAACTGCAATTTAAGCGGCCTTCCGGCGGAAGATACACTGGGAATGAAGGAACTGGATTTCACTTATCTGAAAGAGCATAAGGAAGAGATCCTGAACCACTGGAACGAGTTATATGCGGAGTTAAATTAATATCCGGCGGATCGTCCGCCCCCGGTGGGGAAGAAACAAAAGTTAAGAGAGGCAATGAACAAGTTACAGCTCTATAATTTTATAGCTATTACAGACAAAAAGATAAGGCAGCAGGATTTTCCTGTTGCCTTATCTGTCTTATAGTGATGATTCACGTAAATGAGCAGATCGATGAGTTACTCTCTGCGCCCTAATTTCCCGCCTCATCCTCCACCATACGGTATCCGATGCCGATTTCGGTAAATATGTACTGCGGTTCCGCTGGGTTCTGCTCCAGTTTCCTTCTGATGTGGGCCATGTTCACACGGAGAATGCTGTTGTCATCATCCGCGTACGGTCCCCATATATTAGAAATGATGGCATCGTATGTCATGACGCGGCCTGAATTCTTGGCGAGCAGGGCAATAATCTTAAACTCGATCTGTGTCAGATGAATCTCTTTATCTCCCAGCGTTACAAGATGTTTCTCAAAATCAATCGTCAGGTCCTTGGTATGGAACGGCCTCTTGTAGAGCGGGGAGTCCGTATTCAGCCGGTTGCTGTGACGGAGCGCGGTGCGGATTCGCGCCAGCAGCTCGGAGGTACCGATTGGTTTTGTCAGATAATCATCGGCGCCCAGATCCAGGGCCTTTACTTTCTCCTGTTCCTGGGTACGGGCAGAGATGACAATGATGGGAATACTGGCCCAGGTACGCACCTGTTTGATAATCTCCATTCCGTCCATGTCGGGAAGACCCAGATCGAGAAGAATAAGATCGGGACACTGCGATGTAATGATAGGCAGCGCCTCCTTACCTGAATGTGTTTCTGTGATTTTATAATCCTGGGCGGACAATGAGGTTGAGATAAAGTCACAGATATTTTTTTCGTCTTCTACAAGAAGAATAGATGTTTTATGAGTCAATTTTTGAGCCCTCCTTTGGCAGTGTAAAGTAAAATTCGGCGCCGCCGTTATGGTTGGCCGCCTTGATATCGCCTCCATGGGCGATAATGATTGTCTTACAGATGGATAAACCGATGCCCATTCCTTTTCTTCCGTCGTTGGATGTACTGGTGGTGGAAGAGGAACCGTCAAAAATCGTGTTCAGTTTCTCCGGAGGAATTCCGATTCCGTGGTCCTGTACATGGAACGTAACGAATTCATCTCCGCTGTCCACATAGCATTCCACCGGTTCGGTGGTTTTGGAATGGACAAATGCGTTCTCAATCAGATTGATTAAAACCTGCTCGATCAGAACGGCGTCCATTGGAATCATCAGCACCTCATCAGGGACACATACGTTAACCCTGGCATCCGGAAGTCTTTTTTTCAGCCGGATTACGGCTTCGGCCACTACTTCCTCCACGGGTTCCAGAGATTTATTGACTTTTGCGGTTTCATTGTTGATACGTGTGACGGATAAGAGATTCTCCACCATATTTAAAAGCCAGTTGGAATCCTCCAGAATATGGGAGACCAGATCGCTCTTCTCCGTCTCGGTCAGGTACTTGCCGTTCTCCAGATAGACGGTGCTGGAACCGATGATGCTGGTCAGCGGAGTCCTCAAATCATGGGAAATGGCACGGAGCAGGTTGGCTCTCATCTTCTCCTTTTCCGCTTCCATCAAAAGCTTCTCACGCTCGGAGAGAATACGCGCCTGCTCCTTCATATTCGTGGTCAGGGCGCTGGTGGCGATGGAGATGGAGAACATGGCGATAAAGGTAATCGGATATCCCGTCAACGTAAAATCCAGTGCAAAATAAGGATATGTAAACAAAAAGTTGACGCAGACAACACCGACAAGCGAGGCAAACAGTCCAAAAAAGTATCCGGTTGTAAAACGCGCTGTCAAAAACAGGGCCAGAATGTAGCATAGGGCGATGTTGGCGGTAGGATTCTCCATAATATGAAAGAAAACGTAGGAGAGACAGGTGGCGACGGCAAGCAGGGCGCCTGTCACAAACCAGTCGTTGATGGTTCCGTATTGCTTGAAAGGTGTATGGTGTTTGACTGTAGCTTCATTATCCTGACTGCTCATCATCGGGTATTCCTCCTGCACATGCTGTTACTGCTTTGTTAACATTATACAATCTTTCGTGCCAAAAGAGCAATGAAGATGTGTTAAAACTTTGATAAGGATGCTGTCATTGATTTTTTTACCGCCTTGTGCTACACTCCAATGCAGTGGAGATTGGGAAAACAGGAGCCGTCCGGCATTTAAGGCGGTCTGTAACCCGTAGATATATTAGTAGTCAGAAAGGAAAAATATGAAAAAGTTAGGAAGAAATGATGCCTGCTGGTGCGGCAGCGGAAAGAAATATAAACATTGCCATGAGATGATAGATGAGCGTCTGGCGGCAGAGTCCGACAGGGGCCATATTGTCCCGACGAGAGACCTCTTAAAAACACCGGAGCAGATAGCGGGAATCAAAGAGAGCTGCGCGATTAATATCGCGGTCCTGGACTATGTGGCGGAACATATTAAAGAGGGCGTGACGACGGAAGAAATTGACAAATGGGTCTACGACGAGACGACAAAGCGAGGAGGAATCCCGGCGCCGTTGGGTTATGAAGGATTCCCGAAGAGCGTGTGCACCTCAATCAACGAACAGGTATGCCACGGAATTCCTTCCGAAGATGTAGTATTAAAGGACGGTGACATCATCAATGTGGACGTTTCTACTATATACAAGGGATATTTCTCCGATTCCTCCAGGATGTTCTGCATCGGCAATGTAAGCGAGGACAGACGGAAGCTTGTGAACGTCGTAAAAGAGTGCGTGGAACTGGGACTTAAAGAGGTAAAACCATGGGGATTCCTGGGCGACATGGCCGAGGCGGTGAATGCGCATGCGGTAAAGAACGGATATACCGTTGTGCGTGAAATCGGAGGCCATGGAGTCGGCATCGAATTCCATGAAGAGCCGTGGGTCGGCTACATTGGAAAACGCGGTACCGATATGATGCTGGTTCCGGGTATGATTTTCACAATTGAGCCGATGGTTAATATGGGAACGAGCGACATTTATGTAGATGACTCGGATAACTGGTCGGTCTACACGGCCGACGGGGAGCCGTCCGCACAGTGGGAGATTATGGTGCTGGTGACGGAAGACGGGCATGAGGTGCTGGCGTATTAAGGAGTGCGGAAGGGACGGAAGATGGGGACAATTGAAAAGATTGTAAAAAAAGTTGCGGATTTTAAAGCAGAGCTGGAAAACATGCCCGTGAACAGGGAGGCAGCGGCAGTCGGACGCGAGGAATTTACCCTTCTGCTGAGCGGGATATCCACGTGCCGGAAGGCGCCTGGAATACCGGAACATATGGGGTATGAGAAACTGTATCACTGTAAAACCAGGGAAGATGCAGAAGAGACGCGGGAACATTTGCAGAGACTGTACGGCATACACGACGAAGAATCATTTCTGGAAGCCTGCCGCAGGGAATATTCCGGGAGTGATCAGTATGAGCAGTTCATGACCTTCTGGGCGGGCGCGCCGCTGTTTGATATGAGCGAACTGTCACCGGAAGGAAAAGAGGCATTCAACGAGTGTTTTGAGCTGTCGGAGCAGTTCTATCCGATTTTGAAGGAGAAGGGCTATTATGCCTGGGATATCAGTGAAAAGATTGGGCTTTTGAGAAAGGCCGCCGCCTGTGGGATTGTGTCTGATGAGCGGTTCTGGGAGCTGGCGGATCCGTGGGTGAGGCAGGCGCAGGTATTTTACCATTCCTACAGGGAATATGCGGTTAGCTGCCTGTGCGGAGCAGTCTACTTTATGTATCGTGACAGCCCGGATCTGGAAGGATTTTACCAGCTCAATGAGAATCTGGTACGCCACTTATTCGAAGAGGGCGGCGCATGGCAGAGAAACGGCTGGTATGAGCCGGAGGAGCGCGAATGGGCCGATTTGATGGCCGGATCAAACCCCGGCTGCATTATCACGAAGAAGGCCATAGACAGCGGTGAAATCGGCTACATGTACCGGGAAGAGCCGGTGGAAGGATTTCCTGACTGCGGCTGGCGTTTCTTTGTGGGAGATGAGCCGGAAGAGTATGTCAACCAGGTGGAAAACAGCACCGTCTGCAGTTACAATACGGTCTGCAACCTGGATCCGACGATACTGGCGTACTTCTACGCGGACTGCGGCCGTAAGTTTGGGAAGACAGAGGATGGGTGGTCGGAAGAATTCTGATCAGCCAAATATGCAAAAAACAGGAGCCAGGCATCTCAAAATGCCTGTGCTCCTGTTTTTTTCTGAAAACGGAAAGGGGGAAGTGAAAAAGTTTTCAGAATCTATATAAAGGAAAATTATTGTTAGTCGAGCCCAATGACCATTGCGCGCTGTGTAATATCATTGGCCTCATTGATGTTATGTACTTATCATACAGGAGAAGTGTGTCTATTGTTTGACCAACATATAAAAAGAGTCTAAAATAATTAAAAAAGGGGGAGGATTAGTTGAGGGGCGAGGACGCCTCTGTAAGACGGCGGACGGGGGAGTGGGAGGGCGTTTATGAGTCTTCAGTCCCGGGTTTATAGGGTGTGGTGAGGGGGAATCCAGGAGAAAAGATTCCTACGGGGACTCGCTTCCGCTTGTGGAGCGCACAGCGGATGCTAAGCTCGAAAGGACCTCGCTAAGCACCGGCGGGCTCCAATGTCCCCTTCGGAATCTTTTCTCCTTCCTTCCCCGGGCAGGTTGTCGACGGGACTGAAGACTCAGGGAAGGTGACTGCCCCGTCCGCCGGCTTCAGGGGCTGATTGTCTCTTTCGTCAAGTGTGGGGGAGGGTATTGTCGCGGCCGCTATGTAGTCGTGAACCTTTTACCTTTTGAAGATGTTTCAGGCTGAATTCGGAGATAAATCCAGAACTAAATTGAATGAGTAAATAAAAAATTGCATGGTTATTCAAGGATAGGTCAGGTGCTAAAGTTCAGACTTATCAATTGAATACCATGCAGGAGGCATTCTTTTGGAATTCGAGGGAACGTAGTGGCAGCGACAATACCCTCCCCCCTTGAAGGAATAAGAACAATTCAGCGGCCGCAGGCCGGGGTTCAGGATGGCGACAACCTTCGCGTCTTCAGTCCCGGGTCATAACCTTCCCGTGGGGAATCCGGGAGAAAAAGATTCCGCAGGGAACCTGGGAGTTCATCAGCACTTAGGCGGCGTCTTTCAGACGCCTTAGTACTGTTATGTACTCCAAAGAGCGCAAGCGTTTCCCGGAGGAACTTTTTCTGCCCGGATTCCCCACCCGCGACCAAATTCAAGCCGGGACTGAAGACTCACAACCTCCCCCTCACCATCCCGCCCCCCGACCGTCCCGGCGGCGTTCTCATTCCTCAATTAAATCCCCTAATGACAGGCAATATATTCCTCCAGCGTATTATGATAAACATCGATTCTCATTTCCTGCAGCTCGGTCTCCTCGCCCAGGACAAGATCGGCCATGTGATGCGGCGTTTTTCCGCCGATTGCCATGGATTTGATACAGGAGACGCAGTATACGGCGACGTCCTGGCAGGGCATCTGGGCAGCGCGTTTTTTCTGAAGTTCCGTCACCTTCTCAATCGGAAGACGCGGGTAGAAGGTGTCTCCGCAGCAGATGGACTTTGTGCCGCTGAACTCCGAATCAATGACCTTAATATTCATCTTTCCGAGAAGGCTCCGCACCGCGGCATGGACCTGTGGCTTCGGGCGGTAGGAGCAGGAATCATGGACCGAGAGCGTCAGCCCGGCATAATCCGGAAGAGGCAGATCTTCTATGCTGTCCAGCACCTCCCACAGGGAGATGGTCTGAATCCCCTCATACAGGGAACGGAACCTCCTGTCGCAGCCGGCGCAGTTGTTGATGATGGTGGAACCCTGGGGCAGTCCCGGATCGTGGTGGCAGCAGATATTGTGCATCTGCACCGGTCCGAAGTAGCGGTTTAAAATGTCCAGGAGTTTGTGCTCGGAGGACGGCTTATAAACACTGAGCGCACATCCGGGGTTAAAATAACATTTTTCCATATTGATATCCGATATTTTAATACTGGGTATGATATATTCTTTCATTCGTGTTTTCTCCTTCTGATTTTTCATTCGCCGGTTCAAACATCATCCGGCCGGTAATCGGAATGTATTTATTCCTTTAACAGTCTCCAAAGTGTAGTTCTGCTGATTCCAAGTCTCTTTGCCGCTGCGCTCTGGTTGCCGCCCATTTCCTCCAGAACGGCGTGGATAATGTCATGGTTTATCTCGTCCAGCGTCCGGTTCAGGCTAAGTCCCAGAAGAGGTGAGGAAGATGGGCCGCGAGCCATGTCTGATTCGGTACTGCGCTCCTGTTCCAGGCATCTTGCAACGGTGGTTTCCAGGATATACGGGGTCGTGGTGACTGCCGTCAGTTCGCTTAAAATCCTTTTGAACTGAGTGTAATTGCAGGGCCAGTCATAAGCGGCCAGAAGTTCCATGGCTCCTGTTTCCAGTCCCAGGATCTCTTTGGCCAGGCTGATATTTAAAGAGCTCAGCGAAAGATTGGCGAGAACCGGGATTTCTTCCTTGCGTTCCCGCAGCGGGGGCAGGTGGATGGTCAGGCAGGAAAGCATATTGACAAATTCCATGCACTGCTTAGGAATAATGCCGTCCCTGCCGCACACGCAGGAAAAGAGAAGGCGGTTGCGGCGCGCCAGGTTCATATCCACGATGAGGGAGAGTAACTGCCGGTGGCGATCCTCCGGGAGCGAGTCCACATTTTTCAGGTAAATGGTATTGTTGTTATCATTGAAGGGAGAGTTATAGTGGTTTGTCAGGAAGGTCCAGCTCTTGTCGTTCATCATTGCAAAATTGATGACGACCATGGGATTGTGCTGAAGCGGGCTCTGGGTGTAGATGGCTCCGGCCACGCGCTCCTTACCCGTCCCCTCCTCGCCGATGATCATAATGGGAAAATCGGTCTGGGTCATCTGTTCCACCGTGGCCTGAAGTCCCCCGATGGCTCCGGTTACATTATAAAAACTGTTGTAAAATGTATTCTCAACGTCATTTTTACTAAGATACTGAACACCGTACTTGCTGCTTGCAAATGGCACCTTATTGGAGGAAAAGTAAAAGACCACGTAAGCCCTTCCGTAAAACGGGATCTGACGGCTGGTGATGGAGTACAGCGTGCCGCCGATATTTTTAAACGAGCGGTGTGTGTCGACGGTGAGTGCAGCAGGGATTTCACGTCTCAGCACATCGATGATAGGCGTATCGGCGCCCGCCTCCAGCGTGGAGAAAAATACCTCCTCCTTTTCATTAAAGACGACGGTTTCATGGCTGTCCTTGTGAATGACATTCTGAAGGAATTTATTCTCCTCCCGCAGGAGGGAGTGGCTCCTGCATAGTTTTACCGCCTGATCGAAGGCATTGCCGATGCTTTCGTTGCCGGAAGTGATTAAGATTGCATTTAATCCAAGCTTTTTAGCCGTCGTGTTTGCGATCATATCACAGAGCACCATGCGGTAGCCCTTCTTCTTAAGAGATAACAGGACGTCCTGGACCTCATCCCCGCTGTGTATCGTGCAGATTTCCACTTTATACTGGAGAAGGTCGCAGAGAAGCTGGGCGCTGCTTGTGATGCCGGGGAAACCGACGATTGCATAGCGGGAAGAAAAGTTCTCCGCCATCTTGATTGCACGCAGGATGTCGTAGACTGAGAGTGCGATCTCAATGACCGGCAGAGGTGTGATTGCCCCGATCAGTTCCGCCGTGCCGCCGCGCGAGATGATAATGTCAAAATCTTCATGGAAATTCTTCTGGGCGATTTCCGCGCCCTTGTGGAGATCGCCGACAAATACATTTAAATCAATGTCGTCGCGCTCTTTGGCCAGTTTTTGCATGATGGACTTCATGCCTTCATATGGCGCAATTCCGAGTATCCTGATCTTTCCCTGGTTCATAAAATCCCCCTCCCGGCAAATCCGGTTCTAAAATGGTTTCTGTTCACTCTGTGTCCATACTGCTGCTGCATGATTAACGGCTGCACGGGTGTTTTCAAATACACCATGCCTGAATACTGAGATTTCTTCTTAACACGCTCTTGTTTCATTCTGAAACGATTGTATCATATTACAACAAAAAAAGAAAGAAAAAATTAAAAGTGTTTCAAATATAAACAATAAAATGGATAAAAAAGGTTGAGGAAAGAGAGAATAGCTAGTAAAATTAAACACAACAAAGGAAAAGAAACAGTTATCGACAATAAGCCATAAAATCAACCGGTCAATCATGCAGGATATATGTTTAAAAATGAAACAGTTGATATCGGGCAGGAAAGGAAACAATATGGTGAAATTACTGATAATCGCAGATGATTTCACGGGCGCACTGGATACAGGAGTACAGTTCGCGGCAGGTGGAGCAGAGACAAGAGTAGTGACCAATACGGAATATAATTTCGACAGCGTGGACGGGCAGGTACAGGTTCTGGTTCTGGATGCCGAGACAAGGCATCTGGGCCGGGAAGAGGCCTATCAGGTTGTTTTCCATATTACAGAAAGAGCATATAAGAGCGGGATTCCATTTATATACAAGAAGACAGATTCTGCACTCAGAGGAAACGTTGGAAGCGAACTCAAAGCAGTTCTCGATGCCACCAGGCAGACCTCCCTCCAATTTCTTCCCGCGTTTCCGAAAATGAACCGGGTGACCAGAAATGGAATCCACTATATCGACGGGATTCCGGTTCACGAGAGTGTATTTGGAAAGGATCCGTTTGAGCCGGTTCTGTATTCGGGCATACCGGAGATTATCGGAAAAGATGTTCCCTCCACGGTGGTGCGGAACATGAATGATTGGAGCAGGGTTCCGGGGATCATGATATATGATACTTCCACTGAGGAGGAGATGAGAGAGCAGGGAAAATTCCTGATGGAGAAAGACGAACTTCACATCATGGCCGGATGCGCCGGTTTTGCGGGGGTTCTCCCCTCGCTGCTGGGACTGAAAGGCAGCGGGCAGAGGAAGGTGGTAATGAACGGAAACTTTCTCGTCGCATGCGGAAGTGTGAACCCAATCACCAGAAAGCAGCTTGATTACGCCGAGAAACACGGTTTTAAGAGAATCAGGATGACGCCGGAGCAGAAGCTGAAAGCCGGATATTATCAGACGCCGGAAGGAAAAGCAGCGCTTTTGCACTGGAAAGACATCTGCAGCCGGAACGCCTGCAGCATCATAGACACCAACGACCTGCCGGGGCAGAATGAAACACTTCAATATGCAAAAGAGCAGGGGATTACGATGGAGGAGCTGAGAGTCAGGATTTCATCCACCCTGGGATATGTGGTGAAGGAACTGATTCAGATGGGGCTCGATACCACGCTTTTAATAACGGGAGGCGACTGCCTGACCGGTTTTATGAAACACATCGGCCGCGATGAGATCGCGCCTGTGCGCGAGATGGCGCCGGGAACGGTGCTTTCGGGCATTGAGATAGGAGACAAAACATTTGCAGTCATATCCAAGTCGGGAGGATTCGGAAGCAGCACCCTGATGTCGGATTTAGCCGGAATTATCACGGGAAACGCGGAAGAGGCAGGACGGGATAAGAAAGAGGAGAAAAAGTATGTTAACACAGTATACGCTTAAAATGCCGCACGCAGTGTACAGCGGTGAGAATGCCTTAAATCATATGGCCGCCCTCATCGGCGCCGATACAAAGAAAATCGCCGTATTTACCGATAAAGGAATTATCGGGGCGGGGCTTCTCAGGCTGCCGCTTGAAAAAATCAAAGAAACCGGCAAAGAGTTTGTGATTTTTGACGATCTGGCGGCGGAACCGACCTACGGACAGGTTCAGGCGGTTGTAGACGGGTTTAAAAAATCAGGAGCCGACTTTATCATAGCGGTCGGCGGAGGCAGTGTGATGGACACGGCCAAGCTGGCTTCCGTACTGGCAACCGATGAGTACGGTGTAAAAGAACTTCTCGACAACCCGGGAATGGCCGGGAAATGCGTAAAGACCCTGATGATACCGACCACGGCCGGCACAGGGGCGGAGGCTACGCCGAACGCCATCGTGGCGGTGCCGGAGAAAGAGCTGAAGGTTGGAATAGTCAATGATAATATGATTGCCGATTACGTCATCCTGGACGCGGTTATGATTAAGGAGCTGCCGAGAAAGATTGCAGCCTCCACCGGAGTGGACGCCCTGTGTCATGCAGTCGAATGTTTTACTTCAAATAAGAAGAACCCGTTCAGCGATATTTTCGCTCTGCAGGCATTCGAAATGATTATGAAGAACATCGAAAAAGCCTGCGATGACCCGGAAGCGCTGGAGGAGAAGAACAACATGCTGATTGCATCCTTCTACGCGGGAGTCGCCATCACGGCGTCGGGAACCACGGCGGTCCATGCGCTTTCCTATCCGTTAGGCGGCAAATACCACATTCCCCACGGCGTTTCCAATGCAATCCTGCTGGCCCCTGTCATGAAGTTCAACGAACCGGTCTGCCGGGAGCTTTTTGCGGAGGCATACGACAGACTTGCACCGGATGCCGGTGCAAAGACGGCCGGAGAAAAATCGGCGTGGGTCGTAAACAGGATGAATGAGATTGTGGAGCACTTAAACATCCCGAAGAGCCTGAAGGAATTCGGCATTGGAGATGAGGACCTGGATACCCTGGTTTTAGCGGGAATGGACGTTCAGAGGCTCCTTGTCAACAATATGAGAACGGTAACGGCGGAGGACGCCAGGAAATTATATCTTGAAATTATGTAGTGGATAAAGATAAACCGGGCGGAAGCAGTCCGGGCACCGTCCGAGGCGCAAACGGCATTTTACCGGAGCCGACGACGTGAGGAATAAGCAGGAGACCAGGAGGAAATCAGGAAATGAAGAAGGTAGAGATTAAAGGAATTATCCCGCCAATCGTGACGCCGATGAACGAAGACGAGTCCATCAACGGACAGGAGCTGCGCAATCAGGTAAACCGGCAGATTAAAGGCGGCGTACACGGCCTGTTCCCATTCGGAACCAACGGTGAGGGCTACATATTAAACGAGAAGGAAAAAGAGGAAGTTTTGAGTATCGTGATCGATGAGACGAAGGGCCGTGTCCCGGTCTATGCGGGAACGGGCTGCATCAGCACAAAGGATACCATCAGACAGTCACAGATGGCAAAATCCCTGGGAGCGGATGTACTCTCCATCATCACACCGTCGTTTGCGGCGGCTTCCCAGAATGAACTTTACGATCACTATAAGGCGGTGGCCGAGGCCGTGGATATGCCGATTGTATTATATAACATCCCGGCCAGGACGGGAAACGCCCTGGCTCCGGCAACCGTGGCAAGGCTCAGTAAAATAGAAAATATCGTGGGAGCCAAGGACAGCTCCGGCAACTTTGACAATATGCTCCAGTATATCGAGCAGACAAGGGACCGCGGCGACTTCGCAGTGCTTTCCGGCAACGATTCCCTGATTCTATGGAACCTCCTGGCGGGAGGAACCGGCGGCATCGCAGGCTGCGCGAACGTATTTCCGGAGGTTATGGCCTCCATCTACAATTACTTTGTGGCAGGCGACCTGGAGAACGCAAGAAAGGCACAGGACAGCATCCGCTCCTTTCGGGGATGTTTCAAATACGGTAACCCCAACACCATCGTAAAGACGGCGGTAAACCTGCTGGGATATCCGGTGGGAAAATGCCGCGCCCCGTTTAACCAGGTTCCGGAAGAAGGAATCGAAGCTCTTAAGAAGGTCCTGGCCGAAAACCACGAAAAGGGAATGTGCTGACGTAGTGGAAATAGGAATGACAGACCGGAAAGGGAGAGCAATGGCTGAGAGATTAATTCTTGGAATTACAATGGGAGACCCGGCCAGCATTGGACCGGAGATTACCGTTAAAGCCCTGGCAAAGAAAGAAATCTATGACGAGTGCCGCCCTCTTGTAATCGGTGACGCCTCCGTCATGGAGGAAGCCGTTAAGATTGTGGGGAGAGAAGATATCAAAATCCGCGCGGTGCAGTCGGCCGGAGAGGCACGGTATGAGTTTGGAACCATAGACGTCTATGATATGAAGCTGGTGGATATGACTACCCTGGAGCGCGGCAAGGTGTCCGCGGAGGCGGGAGACGCGGCGTTCCAGTATGTAAAAAAGGTGATAGAGCTGGCCATGGCCGGTGAAATAGATGCAACGGTTACGAACGCATTTAACAAAGAGGCGGTGAATCTGGCGGGCCATCATTATTCCGGCCACACCGAAATCTATGCGGAGTTCACCGGAACAAAAAAATATACGATGATGCTGGCCCACGAGAATTTGAGAGTGGTCCACGTATCCACCCATGTTTCGCTCAGGGAAGCCTGCGACAGGGTAAAAAAAGACAGGGTGCTGGAAGTGATAAGGATCGCCCACCAGGCCTGTAAAGACCTGGGAATTGAGAATCCCAAAGTAGGGGTGGCGGGCCTCAACCCGCACAGCGGCGAGAACGGAATGTTCGGCCGCGAGGAGATTGATGAAATCATACCGGCCATCAAAGAAGCGGTGAAAGAGGGAATCCGGGCGGAAGGCCCCGTGCCTCCGGACACAGTCTTTTCCAAAGCGAGAGGCGGATGGTATGATATCGTAGTGGCTATGTACCACGACCAGGGACATATCCCGTTAAAGGTTGTCGGTTTTGTTTATAACGAAAAAGAAAAAAAATGGGATGCGGTTGCAGGGGTCAACATCACGTTGGGACTTCCGATTGTGAGGTCATCCGTAGACCATGGGACTGCCTTTGATCAGGCGGGTCTCGGCATAGCAAATGAACTCAGCCTGGTAAACGCCATTGACTACGGCGTAAAACTGGCAAAGGGCAGTAAGGAAAAAAAAGGAGAATAGTGGAGGAAAAACTATGAAAAAGAGCATGAAAAAACTGTTATCCGTAGCATTAGCAGCTACAATGGTACTGGGTCTTTCGGGATGTAACGACGGCAGCAGCCAAACGGCGGGAACGACGGCTCCGGCAGCGGAAGCGGCAGGAACGGCAGCTCCGGCGGCAGACGGCGCTGAGACGGAAGCGGCGGGGGCATCGGCAAAAGCAGAACCCGCGAACGCTGGTTTAAATGCAAATATCTTATTCGCAACACATGAAGTTGGAACCAGCAACTATAATCTGTCCGCAGAGCTTGCCAAGCTGTGGGAGGAGAACGGAATCGGCACGGTAGACGTACAGCCAATCTCCCCGGGAGGAATGGGCGCTCCTTACCTGTTTGAGCAGGGCAAGACGGATGTTTCCTTTATCAACGGCGCTCCTGCAAAATGGGCGTTTGAAGAGGGGACGCTCGGCAAACCTCCTGTAAAGGGATACAAAGCCATGATTGGCGGACTTACAAACGTGTCGGCCGTAAACTTCATGACAAAGGCATTTATGGATAAATACAATGTGCAGACAGTGGAAGAAGCCATCAGACAGAAACTTCCAATCCGCATCGGCTGCAGCCCGGTGGGTTCCATGGATAATGAAGTGGTTCAGATTTTACTTCAGTACCTGGGCGTAACGGAAGACGACATCAAATCCTGGGGCGGCGATGTAGTGCACGGCGGCGGTTCCGACCTTTCCGCAATGGTAAAAGACGGCAAGTTAGACTTTATGCTTGACCATACATCCATCAACTCTTCCACAATGACGGAAATCGCCATGACATGTGACGTTCACTTCAACCAGTGGGAAGAAGCGACACTCGACTACTTTGTAAACGAAAAAGGATTCCAGAGGATTGAAATCCCAGCCAATTCCTGGAAGGGACAGACGGAAGTGATTATCAATGCCGGAACACCCGACTGCTTATTTGTAAAAGAAGACCTCGACGAGGATGTTGTTTACTGGATGACGAAGACAATGTGTGAAAACAGGGATTACCTTGTATCCGTACTGGCCTCCATCGAACCATTCGACCCTGCAACATGCTGGGAATCCGAGAAGGTCGGCGGACTTGAGCTTCATCCGGGCGCAGAGAAATACTTTAAAGAAGCAGGATACATTAAATAAACAGTGAAAAGCATGTTTAGCAGACTTTTCATTGCCAGTCAATAAAAAGCTCGGAGGGGAGCTTGCCAAAGCCGGCTCCCCTCTCTGAAAGATAGTGGAGGAATGAATTATGAGTGAAGCGAATGCCTTGAACCAGGATACAAAGCCAGTTAGCAAATTCGCAAGCCTTCCAAAGTGGAGATATGCATCCTTAGTTGTACTTTCCGTAGTATTGATTGCTTTCCAATTGTATATAGCATTGGTGAGACCGCTTGATAAATGGATTCAGGTGCCGATTCACCTTTGTCTGGCTCTGGCAATCGCCTTTATTCACAAACCGGTTGCGGATAAGTGCAAAACTCCGGCGACGAAAGCGCTTGGATGGGTCTATGATATCTTCCTGCTTGCGGGAGTTGCGTTTTGTGCCTATTACTTTATTTCAAATTTAAGCTACCTGCAGAACCGCATTTACAACGTGGACATTATGACCACAGCCGATTTAATCTGCGCGTACTGGCTCCTGTTTATCGTCATGGAAGCGGTGAGACGGTTTATGGGTATGAACCTGTTTATCTTCATCTGTGTATTTATTGCATATGCATTCTTAGGACAGAAAATCAGCGGCATTTTCAAATTCCGCGGCATGTCATGGCAGAGTTTCGGCGAGGTTATGGTGATGGATCCGAACGGCATCCTGGGTTCACCGCTGTCGTCATCTGTTAACACCCTGTTCTATTTCCTGCTGTTCGGCGCATTCTTCTCGGTGTGCGGCGGCGGCCAGGTACTGATTGATTTAGGTATGAAACTCAGTGACAAGACGGCCGGGGGTCCGGCAAAGGCATCGGTAGTGTCTTCCGGACTGATGGGAATGATTTCCGGTTCGGCCGTTGCAAACGTAACAAGTACCGGTGTTATGACCATCCCGCTGATGAAGAAATCGGGCTATGAGCCTCATCAGGCAGGCGCCATCGAGGCGGTAGCCTCCACCGGCGGCCAGATTATGCCCCCTATCATGGGTGTCGGCGCCTTCATCATGGCTGAGATGATTGGCATCAGCTATACGAGAATTGCCATGGCGGCCATTATTCCCGCTCTGGCCTACTACGGTTCCGTCTTCCTGCTGGTTCATTTCCTGGCAAAGAAGAAAAAGATGAACTCCCACGACGAAGCGGTTGTATGCAAGACAGCGCCGATTATGCCGAGATTTTATCAGCTCGCCCCGATTATTGTGCTGGTAGTCATGATATTCATGGGAAGCTCCCTGACAAGGGCGGCCCTGGTGGGTTCGGCCCTGGCTATTATCGTAAGCTTTATTTCCAAAGACACCAGGATGAACTTAAGCCAGTTTATCGACGCCGTACTGGACGGTACGAAACAGGCGTACGGAATCGCCATTCCGACCGCTGCCTGCGGCATCATGACGGGTATCGTGGTACAGTCCGGCGTGGCCAACAAACTGACAAAGATTATTGCGGCAACGGGAAGTTCCAGCCTGGCTCTGGCTTTGATTATCACTATGCTCGGATGTATGCTCCTCGGTATGGCTCTTCCAACCGTAGCGGCTTACCTGATTGCCAACATCCTGTTCTGCTCCACACTGATTTCACTGGGAATCGATCCGCTGCCGGCCAACATGTTTATTTTCTACTTTGGCGTTATCGCACAGATTACACCGCCGGTATGCCTGGCATCCTTTACGGCCGCCGGTATCGCGGGGGCCAGCTCCTGGAAGACGGGCTGGACGGCATTCGCCTATGCGCTTGTGTCCTTCCTGACACCTTACGTGTTTGTGTTCCATCCGGCGCTCCTGCTTCAGGGAACCGTGACGGAAGTAATCGTCAATACGGCGATTATGGCATACGGCATCATCTTCCTGGCAGGCGGTATTGCGGGCTACCTGTTTGTGCCGATTAAGAGCCCGGTTGTCCGTATTCTCCTTGCATGTGTTGCTATTTTCATCATCATTCCTGAAAATATCACAACACTGATTGGTATTCCGATGGGAGTCGCAATTCTGGTTTATTTCTACATTCAGGGCAAGAGGCATAAGGAAGCAAAAGCCTCGGCAGGTACAATGGCGAAAAGCTGTGTCTGATGGGGTAAAGGAGAAATAAAGAGTATGATTATCGATAAATTTGACAACATCCGGTTTTACAGTTGTATGCTTAACAATCTGGAGAACGGACTGCAGGCCGTGGAGGCCCTGCGCAATCCTGAATCCGGTAAATACGAGTTTGACGGCGGATTCTTCATGGTCCAGAAGGGCGATACAAAGCCGATGGCCGAGGGGACGTTTGAGGCCCACAGGAAGTACGTGGACGTTCAGATTGTCCTGGAAGGCAGCGAGGAGATTGCCTGGGCGGATCTGGAAGACTTGAGGGAAGAAGGGGAGTATGACGGCGATAAAGACAAAGCTGCTTATACAGGCTCCGAAGAAAATACAATGAAAATTACGGCAGGAATGTGCTACATTGCTTTCCCACACGACGGGCATAAGGCAGTGCGCCATACGGCGGAGCAGCAGTCCTATACGAAGATTGTAATGAAACTTCCGGTGGTTAAATAAAAAAATGTATATGGCGCGGCTGAGAGGACTTATTAAACCTCCGGCTGCGCCAAATTTTTTGTGTTTCGGGACAAGTGCACGGAGGAGCACTCGGACTGGGAGGAGGCCTGGAAGTGGCCGGCCGGAACAGGGAGCGGGTTTATCCACTGTTTATATAGAACAAGCTTTAGTAATTTTAGTATCTTTAGTAAGATTTGTAAGTACAATTGAGAATAAATGTTTGAAAAAGTTTTTTATGTATACAAATTATTTCATTTTTATAACATATATTCAAAAGATGTTAAAGAAGACTGAAAACAGTTGCAAAGAATCTCACATTCGTATATTAATATTATAGCAGGCATGCCAAGTGAACATTATTAAAAGTGGGAGGAAATTTTATGGGATTTGATGCAGCAACCTCAACATTAACCCTGGATCTGCTGGCTACAACGGGATTCGGATGTCTTATGGTCTTTTTGGGGAAGGCCATTGTACGTAGAGTGAAACCCTTTCAGGACTGGGGGATCCCGGCGCCGGTGGTCGGCGGACTTCTGGTGGCCCTCATTCTTAGTTATCTAAAGATAACAGGGCTTTTTACGGTCCAGTGGACGCCGACACTGGGCAGCCACCTGATGAATCTGTTTTTTACCTGTGTGGGATTTGGATTCAGCAAGACACTGTTGGAGCGTGGAAAGAAATTCTGTGCCGGAATAGCGCTGTCGGTGCTGCTCCTCGTACTGCTCCAGGGCTTTCTGGGGATGTTCCTGGCCCAGATGCTGGGGCTTCATCCTCTTTTGGGAATCCAGATTGGCACGGGAGCATTGGCCGGAGGCGTGGGTACGACATCCGCGTTCGGTCCTGTATATGAAAAAATGGGGGCTGTGGGAGCAACGGAAATCGGTGTGTCGGCAGCCACGGTCGGCATGATTCTCGGGAGCCTCACCGGAGGTCCTCTCGCCGTAATGCTGATTAAGAAGCATAACCTGAAAGCCGATCCAGGGGATAATGTGCTGCAGGCGGGAAGCGGGGAGGAAAAAGTGGCCCTGGAAACAGGGAAGCTTTTAAACACGGTATGTATGATTACAATCATCGCTGCCTGCGGAATCCCGATTTATATGCTGCTCAGTCGGATTCCGTATATTGAGATGCCCTATTTTATTGGCTGCCTTTTTGCCGGAGCCATTGCCCGGAACGTGCTGGAGGCCTGTCATGTGGAAATCCATCTTCCCGAAGTGGAAACAGTGGAGCATATTTCCCTGGATATTTTCCTGGCGATCACGATCATGACGATGGATTTGAGCCGGATCACAAATGCGGTAGGGCCGATGCTTATCATTCTGTTCGTAGTTACGGCAGCGACGCTTGTCTTTACCTACTTTATCGGCTTTAAAATGTATCACAGCGATTACAACGCTGCCTGTATGTGCGCCGGACTGATTGGCATGGGAATGGGTTCGGGCTCCAATGCGGTCGCCAATGAGAGGGCCGTCATGGATAAATATGGATATTCCCATATTGCATGGATTCTGTATCCTGCTTTTTCCGTACTGTGCGTGGATATATTTAACCCGCTGTTCATGTCCCTTGTCCCGGGATTTATGGGACTGGGAGGCTGAGCTGACATTCTGTAGGATTCATGGCATATGCCATAAATTCTAGTCACCGAAGGAAGAACTGCCGATATAAGGAAAAAATAGTTTGTCTGAGGCGCCCGGAGAAATTTTTGGGCGCCTTGTGCGGTTAAAACCGAGAGAATCTGACCGGAGGGAGCCTGACCGGAAAACACCTCCGTCCTCTGTGTCCTGAAATTTGGATACAGTATTCTCAAATTTTCGGCAAAGTGTATAAAAACTGAGACTGATTTTCAGCACTTATGTGCAAAATATTAGAAATGTCTTGACTTTTATCCCTAAACTGTTATACTGAAAATAATCCAAAATGGGAGAGGTTCCAAAATCGGAATTTCTATTTTTAAGCTGAAATGTGTAAACGATTACACATTTACAGAACCACAGGCACTAAGCGCCTGTTAAATCAGGGGATGGCTGAGAAGCCTATGATACATAAAGGTTGTTGGAAACACTGATTTCCGAAAAGTGCTTGCTTGTTTTCTCATTCCAAAGTATAATTTATGTGTAAAGTGTAATCGATTACACATAATCACCGACCAGGGAGCAGACAAAAGAGAGTATGCTGTTGTCCGCAGTGCGGCCGGTTACGGCCAAAGTGAACGGCAGCGGCAGAAGGGAATGAGGAAATTATGATTACGATAGCAGATGTAGCAAGAGAAGCGGGAGTATCGGTCGCCACGGTCAGCAGGGTGCTGAATAAGAACGGCCCGGTATCGCCTGCGGCACATGAAAAGGTCAATCTGGCCATTGCAAAGCTCAATTATCAGCCCAATGTGTGGGGACGCAGGCTGAGGAGAAAAGAGAGCAGGATGCTTTTAATCCTTGTGCCAACCATCAGTAACCCGTTTTACTCATCGATTGTGGCGGGAATTGAGGACGAGGCAAGGCGGTACCGGTTCGGCACCATGCTCTGCATTACCAATGGCGATGAAGGGCGTGAACGGGAATTTATCGAGCTTCTGTTTGACGGCCAGGCCGACGGCGCAGTGATGCTGTGCGTAGATAAAGATGACAAAGATGTAAAGGAGATTGCGGACAAGGTCCCGATCGTCCAGTGCTGTGAATTCTGCAAGGATGCGGATATCGCGCACGTTTCCATAGATAATTTTGCAGCGGCCGCACAGGTGGTGAGATATCTCCGCAGCCTGGGCCACGAAAAGATAGGCTTTGTAGGAAGTGTCAACCAGTTTGTCAGCAGTGAAGACCGCCGGAAGGGATATGAGGCGGAGATGGAAAAGCTGGGACTTCCTGTACGAAAGGAATATATGGCGTATGCAGACCGCGATTACAGTTTCCAGAGCGGTATTGCGGCGGCAAGGGAGCTTCTCAAGCGCCCTGACAGGCCGACGGCCATATTCTGCATCTCTGACGTATTGGCAATGGGGGCCATCAGAGCCGCCGGAGAACTGGGACTTTCTGTTCCTGGTGAACTCTCGGTGGTGGGATTTGACGACGTCGAGTATGCGACGATGATGAATCCGATGCTGACAACGGTGTCACAGCCGCTCTACCCACTGGGCAAGACCAGCGCCCACATGCTCATCGAGCAGATAGAATCCGGGGAGGGAAAGGGGAAAATCTACCTGGAGCACAAGCTGGTAATTCGTGATTCTACGGCTCAAACAGAGTCTTAGGATAAAAAATGGAGAAGTATCCAAAAAAGCAAAAACAAGGAGGAAGAAACATGAAAAAAGTTTTGGCAGTAGTACTCGCATCAGCAATGGCAATGTCCCTTACGGCGTGTTCCAGCCAGAAACCGGCGGAGACGGCAGCAGCTACAGTAGCAGAAACACAGGCCGAGACCAAAGAAGCGGCAGAGGAGACAGCGGCTCCGGAGAGCGCAGCAGCCGAAGTAACCGATTTAAAAGGTAAGATGATGGGTGTTGTTACACCGGCAGCCGACCACGGATTTACAGCAGAATCCATCCAGCACTGCGAGGCAGAAGTTAAATTACTGGCTGAAAAGTACGGATTTGATTACAAATTCATGACGGCAGCAGAGTCAGGCGAACAGAGCAACGCAGTAGAAACAATCTTAGGACTTAACCCAGACGTTATGGTTCTCTGGCCTGTAACAGGCGACGAGCTCAGAAGTGCGGCACAGCAGGTACAGGACGCAGGCGTTCCGTTAATCATCTATGACCGTCTGATCGAAGGTTTTGAGCCGACAAGCTGGATCATGGGCGACAACGATGCAATCGGCGAAGGCGCAGGCAAATACTTCAGCGAATACTTCAAAGATGAACTGGCAGCAGGCGAAGTAGGAATGCTTGAATTCAAGGGTGACTCTTCTACCGTTCCAATGCAGCGTTCCAACGGTTTCTGGAAGACGGCAGACAAGAACTTCAAGAAGATCCAGGAATTCTCCACAGACTGGAGCCAGCAGAAAGCAATGGAGCAGATGGAAGACTTCTTAAACACAAAGAGTGTGGAAGAAATCGAATCCGTACAGGCTATCTTCACACATGACGACGAGATCGTATTCGGTATTGTTGAAGCGTTAAAGAACTACAACGGACCGGCTAAACTGAACATCAAACTTATCTCCGGCGTATCCGGTGGAGAGGGCTTCATGAAATTATATGAAGGTTCCGGACTTGAGGGCATCGACTTTATGACCTATACATTCTCCCCATCCATGGTACGTGACGCCGTTGACCTTGGACTTGACGTACTCGAAGGGAAAACTCTGGATGCAAGCTATCTGATCCCGACCGAGATGATCGACAAGAGCAACTACAAAGAATACATGGAATCTGACTTATACAAGATTCGTTACAGCTTACAGTAGTGATGAAAGCGCGCTGTTACTGTTCACAGGTAGTATTCCGCGAGGTGTTTTTTTGTGAGTGGAGCGTAGCGAAAGTCACAGAAAACCCGAGGGTTGCGGCGCGAAAAGGCGTTTTTTGCCGTTTCTGTGCATCGCGCAGCGTGTTACTGGGCACGGAGTGAACAGTAACAGCGCGCTTTGCGCAGTTTTACCGTAATTAACGATGAAAAGCACGCTCCGCGGACTTTTCACCGTCATCAAGGAGTGATAAGCCGGTCGGTTATTAACCGGCCGGCTTTTCCTGTAGAGGAGGTTCCAACTATGAAATTGGAAATGCAAAAAATCAGCAAGGAATTTGGTCCCGTCCTGGCGCTTCAGGATGTGGATTTTCAGATAGGAAGCGGAGAAATCCACGGCCTGCTGGGAGAAAACGGGGCAGGCAAAACCACATTAATGAATATTTTATCCGGCAATTTTCCTCCCACCTCCGGGAAAATAATAATTGACGGCAATGAAATTACAAATATGACTCCTCAGAAGTCAATGGAAATGAAAATCCGGTTCATTCACCAGGAACTTAACCTGTGTAATGATTTGAAGGTTTATGAAAATATGTTCCTGGGCGAAGAACTTACGAATAAAGCAGGAATGGTAGAGAAGAAGACGGAGATTAAGAGGGCGCAGGAAGTGCTGGACAGCATGAATGTAAAGATTGACGCCACGGCTCTGGTAGGGGAGCTGGAGACGGCCAAAAAGCAGCTGGTCGAGATAGCCAAAGCCCTTCTGTTCCAGTCCGAGCTTATCATCATGGATGAGCCTACCACGGCCCTGAACAACCAGGAAATCGAAAACCTGTTTACAATCATGAGGCGCCTTAAGGGGCAGGGAGTAAGTTTCATTTATATTTCCCATAAGATGCCGGAGATTTTTACAATCTGTGATAAATACACGGTTCTCAGGGACGGCAAGTTTATCGAAACCGGCTTTATAAAGGATATCAATGAACATCAGGCCACCGAGCTTCTGATTGGAAAGACCTTTGTCAACGCGAACCTGAAAGAGCAGCAGGAATCGTGCATGGAGGAAGAGGTCGTACTGTCGGTGAGCGGGCTGACCGGGGAGACATTCGAAGATATTACCTTTGATCTCCACAAAGGCGAGGTAATCGCGATTACCGGCCTTCAGGGAGCCGGAAGCGGAGAGCTGGCCACGGCATTATTCGGAGCCACGCCGTCGAAGGGCGGCACGGTTGCGACACGGAACGGCAAACTGAACACCAGGAGCATACTGGATGTAATGCGCCACCGCGTGGCAATGATTCCATGCAACAGGAAGGAGAGGGGAATCCTCCCGGACTTAAGCATCAGGGACAATAACTCAATGGCATATTTCACACTGCTTCATAAAAAGTGTGTCATCAGCAATAAAGAAGAAAACGACCGCTTTGAGAAGAACAGAAGCAAGATGGAGATTAAGGTCGGGAGTGAGAAAGATCCGATCACATCCCTTTCGGGCGGAAACCAACAGAAGGTAATTGTGGGCAGATGGCTGGAGACGGACGCCGACGTCATGATTATGGATAACCCGACCCAGGGTATCGATGTGGGCGCAAAATACGCCATTTACAAGCTGATACTGGAACTTGCCTCACAGGGTAAGGGGATCCTGGTATTCAGCACGGAATTCCCGGAAATCTATCAGATTGCCGACCGGTGTATCGTAATGTATAAAGGAAAAATAAACGGGATACTCGAGAGAGAAGAACTGAATGAGGCGGGCGTGATGGCTCTTTCGACAGGAACGAAAACGGAGGTACAGGCATGAGTACAGCAAAGACTTCAGACAAAGATTTTAAACAGATTTGGTCCAATATAACGACAAACTACAGCCACTGGCTGAGCTTTATATTACTGCTGATTGTAGCGGTGATTATTAATCCGTCCTTCCTCTCAATCACAAACCTGACAAACCAGTTTGTACAGGGCGCGATTGTGGGAATCTGTGCCATGGGCATGAGCCTTGTTATCTCGGCCGGCATGATCGACCTTTCCGTCGGATCCTCCGTAGCCCTGATATCAGGACTGGGGGTTTCCCTGTTAAACAAGACACACAGTATCACGCTGTGCTTTTTATTCTGCCTTGGATTCGGCCTTTTACTGGGACTGATCAACGGCGTGTTCATCACGAAGGGAAATATTGCCCCGTTCATCGTTACACTGGCAACTTTTTCGGCCTACCGTTCCATTATCACACAGCTTGGACAGGGCGGACCTTTCACCGTTGACAAGAGCATGTACGATGCATTCCGTTATGTTGCGTCCGGCAAGATTTTCGGAATTCCGCATTTGATGATTATCTTTATCCTGATTACCCTGCTGACCGGTTTTATCATGGCCAAGACGAAATTCGGCCGCTATGTTTACGCCGTTGGTTCCAACCAGCAGGCGGCCAGGCTGACCGGTATCAAGGTAGGCAATGTAAAAACAATGATTTACTGCTATGCAGGCATTCTTTACGGCCTTGCGGCATTTCTTTTGGCAAGCCGCCTGACTTCCATCCAGGCAGCCAGCGCCGGAGACGGTTATGAGATGGATGCCATTGCCGCGGTTGCCATCGGCGGAACGGCCATGGAAGGCGGACGCGGAAAAATCATCGGAACGTTTTTGGGCGTCCTGATGCTGCGGATTATCCAGACTATCCTGATTATGGCAAACGTGCCGCCATTCTTAAACGGCCTTGTAAGAGGTATCGTTATCATCGTGGCCGTGCTTGCACAGTCTAAGAAAAAGAATAAATAACGGCGGCCGCAGTATTCGGCCGGCAAAGACAGTTAAGATACAGATGCGCAGAATACATAACATAATTTAAGGGGGATTTGTAATGTTTAAAATCGGTATTATCGGTTGCGGAAAGATTTCTCAGGTCAGGCACATCCCGGAATATGCAGATAATGCAGATGCTAAGCTGGAAGGATATTATGACTTAAACAGGGAGAGGGCTGAGAAACTGGCCGCACAGTATGGCGGAAAGGTATTTGATTCTTATGAGGAGCTTCTCGCCGACAAAGAGATCGATGCAGTCAGCGTCTGCGTCGCAAACCATGCCCATGCCCAGATCACAATCGAGGCCCTGAGGGCGGGAAAACACGTGCTCTGTGAAAAACCGATGGCAATGAGCCTGAAGGAATGTGAGGATATGGTCCGCGTGGCAAAGGAGACGGGACGTTTCCTGATGGTGGGCCACAACCAGAGACTCGCAAAGGCCCATGCCGAAGCGCGTAAGCTGATTAAAGAGGGGCTGATTGGGGATATTGTGACCTTTAAAACGAATTTTGCCCATGGCGGTCCGGAGACATGGAGCATTGATCCGGGAAGCAGCGTTTGGTTTTTTGACAAGGAAAAAGCGGTAATGGGCGCCATGGCCGACCTGGGAATCCACAAGACGGATCTGATACAGTATCTGACCGGCTCCAGAGTGGCCGAGGTGATTGGCTTTCTGGGCACTCTCGACAAGAGGGATTCATCCGGCAGGCTGATTGGCGTGGACGACAATGCCATCTGCATTTATAAGATGGAGAGCGGCTGCATCGGCACGATGACGGCGAGCTGGACCTGCTACGGAGCCGAGGACAACTCCACGATTCTCTACGGAACAAAGGGAGTCATGAAGATTTACAGCGATCCGGCCCATTCGATTGTCGTGGAACTCAAGGGCGGAGAGAAAATCTGCTATGACCTGGATAAGATACAGACGAATGACAACCAGACCAAGTCGGGAGTAATCGATCTGTTTATGGAATGCCTGGTGAACAATACGCCTCCCGAGATCAGCGGAGAGGAAGCTCTGTCGGCCATGAAAGCAGTATTTGCCGCCGTGGAAAGCTCTGAGACGGGCAGGAGCGTGAAAGTGAACCAGTAAGAGACGTGATAATGCGATACGGGAGGTAGAATGATGAAACTGGGACTTGTGAGTGCAATTCTGGACTGGATGTCCTTTGAGGAAATGATTGACACGATAAGCGGACTGGGATATGAATGCGTGGAAGTGGCCTGCTGGCCGAACGGCAAGGCGGAGCGCCGCTATGCGGGCGTCAGCCACATCGATGTGGATGAACTGGACGATGCGAAAGCGGAATATATCCTGAATTACTGTAAAGAAAAGAAGGTGGAGATTTCTTCCCTGGCCTTCTATCCGAACACGATGGACGGAGATCTGGAGAAGAGGGCGGCGAATATAGAACACCTGAAAAAAGTAATCCTGGCATCCGAGAAACTGGGAATCGGGATGGTTACCTCCTTTATCGGCCGTGATCAGAATAAAAGCGTCGAAGCAAACATGGAGCTGTTCGGTGAAATCTGGCCGGGACTGATCCGTTTTGCCGAGGAGCACAAGGTGAAGGTGGCAATCGAGAACTGCCCGATGCTGTTCGACGAGACACAGTGGCCGGGAGGACAGAACCTGGCGACGACGCCGGAGATCTGGCGCAGGATGTTTGAGATGATTCCAAGCGATTACTTTGGCCTGAATTACGATCCCAGCCATTTTATATGGCAGATGATGGATTATCTTAAACCGATGTATGAATTTAAGGATAAAATCTTCCATGTGCATTACAAAGACATCAAACTGTACAAAGATAAGCTGGATGAAGTCGGCACAATGGCATATCCGCTTCAGTACATGGCGCCGAAGCTTCCGGGACTGGGAGACGTGGACTGGGCAAAATATGTCAGCGCCCTGAACGATATCGGGTATAAGGGATACACCTGTATTGAAGTGGAGGACAGGAGCTTTGAGGATACACATGAAGATGTGATTAAGAGCCTGGTACTCAGTGAGAGATATATGAGACAATTTGTGATTTAAGGCTGAGACAGTTTACAGTTTAAGATTTACACGGGTTGTGTTCTAAAGTTTGACACTCCGTAATCTGACGCCGTGCGGTTTGTAATACAGGGCTGAGCGGCGGATAATCATACAGGATTCAGAACCAGCAGGGGGCAGGAAACCATTTTATTGGTTTCCTGCCCCCTCCTGTATGCTCCGTCTACCATAATGTATTCCTTTTTACCACCGTCTTTATCTGATGCCGGAAATGCAGATTCCGAAAAAGTCTTTCCGGATTTCTGCCTGGCTGAGTTTGGATTTGGCCAGCAGTTCCTTAAGTTCAGAAACCGTATAGGCGGCATTCAGGGAGGTTACGAAACCGGGCCGCATCTCTTTCGGGCTGGTGCCGAGGTAGATAAATGCTTTTTTCCACAGAGCGGCATCCCTGCGCAGATCGGTGATGCAGTAGCGGCCGCCCGGGCGGAGAACGCGGTGTATTTCATTGAAAATACGCACGGGATCTTCCCACTCGTGCAGGGAGCCGTTGGAAATCACGGCGTCGAAACTTCCGTCGGCAAATGGCATTGCCATTGCATTGGCCCGGACATATTTGGCGTCAATCCGGTACTCGGCGGCATTCTTCTCGGCGAGACGTATCATGGCCGGGCTGATCTCACAGCCGGTCAGGGAGCGCGGGTTCAGCTTTTTGGCCAGTTCCAGCCCTACATATCCCGGGCCGGGGCCGACCTCCAGGATATCGCCGCCCTGAATGCCGGAAGCGATCATGCCGTCGACGCCATTCCAGCCCTTATCGCGCATTCCGCGGGCAAATACGTCAAATACTTTTGTTGTCACTTCATCCTGGATTCCTGAGTTGGTTTCAATGACTCTGGCTTTCGTCATGTTTTTTTTCCTCCTTTATATTGCTGACTGCCTGTTCCGCCCAGCCGATCTCCGCCTGGTAATGCCGGATGTGATGTTCAAAGATAAGGTTGGCCGATATCCGCATATCGTGCGGAAGGAAAGGCAGCGTCTCTTTCTTGTGCTCATCGATCCGGGCCAGAGATGCGTTCAGTTTTCCGATATGCTGTTCCAGTGCGGCCAGAAAATCTCCGCGGTCAATGGAGTCTGAGAAGAAAAGAGCGGAATCCACCTCAAAGGACGGGCGGTAGCTGATATCCAGCGTGCGGTAGAGAAGCTGCTTAAAATGGTCTTTACCGGTTTCGCTGATGTGATAAACCATCTTTTCGGGGCGAGATCCATCTTTGACGCTCTCCGCTTCGATATATCCCGCGGCCTCCATCTTCTCCAGGTGGTAGTAGATGGTTGGGAGCTTGATGTCTGTAAAATCCGCCAATTGTTCGCCGATCAGTTTCTTAATTTGATACCCGTGCTGCGGCCCGAAGCGCAGCAGCATTCCAAGGATGTAAAGCGGGATCATAAAATCACCTCCTGATTTATAATGGTAAATAGTCAGTGCTGACTATAATTATACTCAGCGCTGACTATTTGTCAATCTAATTTTTTAGTATGATAGACATGACCGTTCAGAGGCTGATATCCTAAAAGTGTCCGAAAAGATATAGTAAATACAAATACAGATATATGAAAAACCAATATTATGTTGCTTTGCTTCTATGTTAATCTTATAATTATAGAATTAAAAAAGATATACAAATGGGACAGGAGAAAAAGATGAGAAGTTTTATGATTGCAGTCAATGCGGTAGTGCCGTTTTTAATTTATATCGTATTTGGATACGGGGTGAGACGCAGCGGCCTGGTCGATGAGGGATTTATGAATAAGCTGAACAAGATGATTTTCACGGCTTTTTTCCCGCTTCTGATGTTCAATAATCTTTATAACGTCGATCACGGGCTGGTGTTGAACTGGAAACTTGTTATCACGGCTGTTGTGAGCATCCTGGCGCTTCAGGCCATTCTATTGCTGACGGTTCCGCGCATTGTCGCGGAGGATTCCAGGCGCGGCGTTATTATCCAGGCGATCTACAGAAGTAACTTTGTACTGTTCGGCATCCCCCTTACATCCAATCTCTTTGGAGACCGCGGAGGCGTGCTTGCATCGATGATGGTAGCCATTGTCATTCCCATCTACAATGTAACGGCGGTTATTATTCTGGAAATGTTCCACGGAGGAAGGGTAAAGCCGTCGGTGCTGATGAAAAATGTGTGTACTAACCCGCTGATTATGGGCGCAATGACCGGACTGGTTTTCTATCTTCTGAACATCAAACTCCCGGCCAGCGTGGAGACGCCTATTGCCCAGTTTGCCGCGCTGAGTACTCCGCTGGCTCTGTTTGTACTGGGAGGAACCCTGCATTTTTCGGCTATCCGAAACAATCTGAAGTATGTTGTCCCGTCCATGACGCTGAAACTGCTGGTATTGCCGGCAATTATCACGGTGATCGCCACTGCGCTCGGGTTTAACAACCTGGAACGCTTTATTCTCTTTGAGCTGTATGCGACGCCGGTGGCTACGGCATCCTACTCCATGGCCCAGAACATGGGAGGAGACGGGGAACTGGCAGGGCAGTTTGTCGTACTCAGTACGGCGGCGTCGGTTGTGACTATCTTTTTATGGGTATTTTTATTCACCGGTATCGGATTTATCGGATAGAAGATTTATTGGATCAAAACAGTACATCGCACGGGGAAGGAGGCAGACGGACATGGGCAGCGCGGACAAACAGACGGGAAGGACTACTCTGTACGGCCGGATTGCGGAGGAGCTGTACGGAAGAATAGAATGCGGGGAATTAAAGCCCGGCGGCAGGCTGCCGTCGGAAGCGGTCCTGGCAAAGGAGAAGGGCGTTTCCGTGGGCACGGTCAAAAAAGCCTACGATACCCTGAAAAAACGTGGCTGCATCTATAAGGTCAGGGGCGGAGGTGCCTACGTCCAGAGGGAGGAGGGCAGGGAAATCAAGAGAACGCCACAGGAACTGGTGGACAGGACGGTCGAAGCGGCTGCATCAATGGGAATCCCGATGAACAGGATGTTCCTCCTTCTGCGCGGCCAGCTGGAACAGGCCTTCGGCGGGGACAGGCAGATTAAGGTGGCCCTGGTGGACTGCAATGCGGAAACACTCCACCATGTCATGCTGGATTTAAAGAAAAAAACGGGGCTGGAAGTGGAACCCTATTTGTTAAACGACCTCTTTTCCGGGGAAAGCGTAATAAGCCCCCAGTGCGTTCTGACGCTGGTGGCCGAGAAACACTACAATGATTTTGTCCGGTATGCCGATTCCATGCACCTGTGGACGGATAAAGTGGCTCTCCGGGAAAGCCGCAAAACCATCTCAAGGCTCACCGTCCTTCCGGACTGGCAGGATATCTGCATTCTGTACCGGTCGAGGGAATTCCTGGATTCGGTTAAGTATACGCTGAAGATTCTCGGGAAAAAGGGGCGCCTGGTCTGTGTAAATGAACAGCAGATCGGAATAAATCAGGAGAGGCTCACGAAAGAGCCTGTTTCTTTTATCATTCCTCCCGATTATACGGATTACAGCAGCAATCTTGCATTGCAGCTGATAGAGAGGGCAAAGAAAATGGGGTGCGTCATCGTGCCCTTTGAATTTGAGATTGACAGCGGTTCCCTGTTTCATTTAAAACAGGTCTTTGAGCAGATAGAGGAAAACGGGCATGGGGAGGGGATATAGATGCCGGAGATAGAATTTCGTCCGGGAACTCCGGTCTACCGTCAGATAGCCGACTGGATAGCCGGGCAGATCGAAAGCGGCGCCATAAAGGAAGGGGAACGCCTTCCGACGGAGAGAAAGCTTTGTGAGGAGTTATCGGTATCCAGGGATACCGTAAAACGGGCGTATGAGGCCCTGGAAGGACCGGGGTTTATCAGAACGGTCCAGGGAAGCGGAAGCTATGCCTGCAGGCCGGACTTTTCGAGTGAGCGTAAAAAGGTGGAGAAGATGCTCAGGGAGGCCATCTACGAGCTGAACGGTTCGGGCCTTACCTGGCATGAAATAGAAAATCTGTTTCTGGAGCGGATTTGGAGCCGTCTTCCGGAACGTGAGAAGGTCAGAATAGCCTGGGTGGACTGCAGCCAGGAGATTCTTAAGGCATGTGCATCGGAGCTGGCCGCTTCCTGCAATGCGAAGGTAATACCGGTGCTGCTGGATGATGTGCGCGAGGATGCAGGCATTTTGATAAATGGCGGATACGACATGGCAGTGACCACAATTAACCATGTGGACGACGTAAAACGCCTTGTCAAAAAGAAAAATGGGGGAAAGCTGCCCTTTGAAGTGGAGATGGTGGTTATGTCCCCAAACCGTATGACTATCAGCCGGGTCGCGAGAATCGGCAGGGAGCAGAGGGTGGTCCTGGTCTATCAGGAACAATGGTATCTCTACAGCATGAAACGCTACCTGAAAGAGCTGGGATTGAAAGGCAGGGGAGAATATATCCCAATCGACAGGGCGTTTAAGTATCTGGAGGGCGCCGGGGAAAATACCGTGGTGATCATGCCCCAGGATCTGGAGTTTATGGAGGGCCTTCCGGGAAAGCTTCTGCAGTACTGCGAAGAGCATAAGCTGGACTGTTTCCAGTTCTGCCAGGCCATAGACGAGGGATCCCTGATGCATCTAAAGAGAAAAATCCAGGAATTCTGGATTCGGAAATAAATGGAAAAACGTCCGGAACATCCGCTGACCGTTGCAGCTGCAGTAAAAAACTCTGTTCACTTGCGAATCAAAATTTCTTGTTCTGATAATCATACCATGATATAATGGACAATGGCGGTAACGGACATTACCGCCGGTTTTCCGGGAGATATTATGAATGCGAATTACCGGAAAAGAGAGGAAATAAGATGAAGAAACGGCTGAATCGGGGGAGCATCGCGGCGGGGGTTCTGGCAGCCGGAATTTTGGCTGGATGTTCCCAAATACAGGAACAGAATATCGTTTACAATTATACCCAGAAGGAAGAGCAGCCACAGACGAATCTGACCTTTTTCGGCTATAAATATGAAGCGCTCAATGTCATGGTGATTGAAGACGCACTTCACGGTTTTATGGATGAGTACCCTGACATCTCCATTACCTATGACGGCATTAAAGGGTCGGATTACTATGAGGTGTTGAATAAGAGAATTGCTACCGGGAACGGAGACGATATTATTATGGTTGATCATGAGCGCGTCCTGGAATTGGGGGAACAGGGGAAGCTTGCGGATCTCTCCGGTATCTCCACGCTGGACAATTTCAGCGATTTGGCATTGAGTCAGATAGATGCGGGCGGAGAAGTATACTATCTGCCTACCTCTATATCGGCTTTTGGCCTGTATTGCAATCTGGATCTATTAAAAGAACATAACCGGGAGATTCCCGGGAATATAGCGGAATTCGAGGCTGTGTGCGATTACTTTGTTTCACAGGGGATTACCCCGATTATCGCGAACAACGATATCTCGCTGAAGACGGCGGCAATTGCGAAGGCAATGTTTCCTGTTTATCAGCGGGGGGATGTTGTGACGGAACTGAAACGCTATAACAGCGGTGACGCAGATTTGGCGGAGGCGTTCCGGCCCGGTTTTGAGCTGGTGGAACAGATGTTGGAACGCGGTTTTGTTAATCGGGAAGAGACCCTGAATACCACAAAAACAAAAGACGACCTCGTCCTGTTTGCAAGGGGAGAGAATCCTTTTATGCTGACCGGCGCCTGGGCGGTACCCAGGGTGCGTGATTTGAATCCCGGCTTTGATTTTATAGTGACGCCCTATCCGATTATGGAGGATGGAAGCGCTCTGGTGATTAATACCGACACGCGCATCAGCATCAATGCAGACAGTCCGCATCAGGAGGAAGCGAAAAAATTCGTAGAGTACCTGACGCAGAGCGATGTCATGTGGGAGTTTGTAAACAGTCAGAGCTCCTTCAGTCCCCTGGCGGAGAACAGGCTGGCCGAAGATGAAGCCATACAGTCCATCGGGCCGTATCTCACCAACGGACGCAGTGTGATAGGCTCTGACGACAATCTGAATTTCCCGATTTGGGAGATTTCCCGTCAATGTATTGTGGGAATGATTGAAGGAGATAATGCAGACGCCGCCGTATTGCGCATGAAGAAGCTGATGGGTGAGTGGGTGAGCGGCCGGTAGGGGGACACAGCATGAAAATAAAGCAAAAATTGAATATCTTTATTCTTGTAATCCTGTCTGCGGCAGTAGTCCTGATTGGCGGCGTTTACTATATCAACAGCGTGCAGAATGCTCTCTGGAATAAATCGGTGACCGATATCCTGGAAGTGACTACCCAGGGAGGCCATGCACTTGATACATATATAGAGAAAGACAGAGAGATGCTCCACTGGCTGGCTACGGAGCTTTCTGTGGAAGATTCGCGGGATGAGGAAACGCTGCAGAACATAATAGGACTGTCCGGCGCCGGCGGGGGGGCTTATTTATGCGTAAATCTGGAAAACGGTATGGTCTATACGGGAACGGCGGAAGACGCTGTGAAACTGGAGCAGGATCAGCTCGCTCTTCTGCTGAGCATGGAGCCGGTGGGAGTAAGGGAACCATTTCTGGAGGGGCGCACCGGAGTCTGGACGATTGGATATTATGAAGAGTTTAAATGGTCCGACGGAGCCAGGGGGCTTGTACAGAATACAAAACCTCTGTCAGAGATATCGGAGCGCTTTTCTCTGTCGTTCTATGAAGATACGGGCTTCTCATACGTAGTGAACCGTGATGGGGATATCCTGCTCCGCTCACGCCACCGCAACAGCAACAGAACCTTCCGGAATCTTTTCGACATAATCGATTTGCAGGGCAATAATGAGCAGGAGGTAAAGGAGTTTGAGAATTCCCTGAAACAGGGAATGAAGGGTGTGGCCAGGTTTAATTACCAGAAAGAGGAGTACGTCTTCTGCTACGTGCCGATGAAGAATGCCCAGGACTGGTATATTGTGTCGATTATACCGAACCGGGTTATTATGGAGCAGGCGGACCGTATTGTACAGAATTCCCGGCTGTTTTTGGGTCTGCTTCTGGTCAGCGCATTGCTGTTCGGGGCATTTGCCATTCTCTACAGGAATTATACCAACCGGGTGCTTCAGGCAGAAGAAGAGGCGCGCAAGGCGGCGGAGAGCGCCAATCAGGCGAAGAGCCGTTTCCTGTCCAATATGTCCCATGATATCCGAACGCCGATGAATGCGATTATCGGTATGACTGAAATCGCCGCGGCACACCTGGATGATAAAGACCGGGTGAGAGACAGCCTGGAGAAAATACGCATATCAGGACGCCTGCTGGTTGGGCTGATCAATGATATCCTGGACATGTCGAAAATCGAGAGCGGAAAGATGACACTGAGTAACCGGGATTTTTCGATGGCGGAGTTTTTGACTAATATAGTTAACATAATATATCCGATGAGCTGTGATAAGGCTCAGACCTTCCGGTTCCGCGTGCATGGGCTGCGCCATGAGATGATTTGTTCCGACTCTCTCAGGCTCAACCAGATTCTGATCAACATTTTGAGCAATGCATTAAAATTCACGCCAAAAGGCGGGACGATAAACGTCGATGTGACAGAACTGGATTCCGATCAGGCGGGCTGCACCCACTTCCGGTTCCGTGTAGCTGATACGGGAATCGGAATGAGGCAGGACTTTATGGAAAATCTCTTCACCGCATTTACCAGGGAACGTGATCAACGTGTGGAGAAAATCGAGGGAAGCGGCCTTGGGATGGCAATCACTAAGATGATTGTAGACATGATGGAGGGGAAGATATCGGTCGAGAGTGAGCCGGGGATTGGTACGACGTTTACGGTTGACCTCGAGCTTTCCCCTGCCCGGGAGGAGGCGCAGGACAGAACCCTGCCTCCGGTGCGTGTCCTGATTGTCGGAAGTGATAAAGAGGCCTGCATCTCTGCAGCGGAATTGTTAAAGGACATGGGAGCGTCTGCCGATACGGCTGAGGATGGAATGTGTGCCGCAGAGATGATTTACAATGCCCGCAGAGAGGGAAATGCTTATGGAATGGCAATGATCGACTGGGATACGGAAGCTGCGGGAGGAGCGGCTTCCGTCCATCTGATTAAGGAGCGGCTGGGGGCGGATGCTCCGGTTCTATGCGCCGCTTCATACGGCTGGTCCAATATCGAGGCCGATGCCGTGGCGGCAGGGGTGGACGGCTTTGTGCAGAAACCATTCTTCCGATCCTCGCTTTATGGCAGTATTATGCGGTATGTATTCGAGGAGCGGTCCGGAGCGAATGAACAGACGGGCGCGGCGGATCTTTCGGGAAGAAGAATTCTGCTGGTGGAGGATAATGAGCTCAACCGGGAAATTGCCGCGGACATTCTGGCCATGTCGGGAGCTGCGGTCGATACCGCATGTAACGGCAGAGAGGGCGTCGAGGCGTTCGCCGGTTCTCAGCCGGGATATTATGATTTGATTCTTATGGATATCCAGATGCCGGTGATGAACGGATACGAGGCGGCCCGGTGCATCCGGAATATGGAGCGGCCCGACGCAGGGACCATACCCGTCTTTGCAATGACGGCCGACGCATTTGCTGAGGATATTGAGGAGGCGGAGCATTCCGGCATGAACGGGCATCTGGCCAAGCCGCTGGACATCCCGGCTATGATGCGTGAGATTGGCAGGTATATTGGGAAAAAATAGAGAAACCGTAAGTAAAATAGTAAAATTGATATGCCTTTTGGGAGGCCATGAGCAAAAATGAGATATAGTTTGCCCATGGCCTCCTTTTTTGACGGCGGCGGACAGGACGTTCCAGGCAAGGTGGTATGTATTAATATTGTAAAATGGTATGTACTGATATGGCTGAGCTGAGAAAAGATATACAAAATGCATAAAAATAAAAGCGAAAAAGATAAAATACAATGAAAAAATTAGTGCATATTGTAAAAAAACTTACAAAATAGTATAATTAAATCAAATCAATTCCATCAAACTGCGCGCATTTGGATTTGAGAAAATAATTAATACATACCAATTTAAACCCGGGCTCAGAATTGCCTGCGGTAATTCTTTAAGGAGAAGAGAAATGAACAAGTATTATCCTAATTTGTGGAGTCCCGTTAATATAGGCGGCCTGACCGTGAAAAACAGGATCGAGGCTGCTCCGGTGGGAATGTCGGATCTGACGCCGGAGGGTTATCTGACACCGTTAAACATAGCAGCCTATGAGGTAAAAGCCAGAGGCGGAGCCGGAATCGTAACCCTGGGCGAGAGCAGTGTACATACAAAGACGGGAAAGGCCCACGGGAGAATGATTCCGCTCGACGACCAGGAGATTCTTCCCTATTTGATCCAGTGTACGGATGCAATCCACCGTCACGGAGCCTTTGCCAATATAGAACTGCTGCATCCAGGCAGAAGGGCCAATCCCCTGTATTACGACGGAGTGACCTGGGGACCGTCGGACGGAGTGGGAGTGGCGGGGCAGCCGGTGAAGGCAATGTCCCGGGAACTGATAGAGGAAGTTGTATCTGCATATGGCGATGCGGCGGAGATGGCAAAGCTGGGCGGCTGCGATATGGTTATGGTACATATGGGGCATGGATGGCTGGTACATCAGTTTATGTCTCCGCTCAACAACCAGAGGACGGATGAGTTTGGCGGCAGCCTTGAAAACCGCTGCAGGCTGGCCATGATGATTATCGACGACATCAAGAAGAAATGCGGTGAAAACTTCCCGATTGATTTAAGGATCAGCGGCTCCGAGCTGACGGAGGGCGGTTTCGATCTGGAAGATATGAAACAGTTTGCAAGATGGGTGGACGGTAAGGTGGCCCTGATCAATGTGTCGGACGGAACCTTCCACGTGCCGTCCACAAACACCACGATGGTGCCGTCCATGTTCCTGCCCCACGGGTGTAACGTCTATCTGGCGGAGGCCATCAAACAGGTTGTGACAAAGACAAAGGTATCGGCCCTGGGCGGAATCGGGGATCCCGATATGATGGAGGCAATTATCGCAGACGGAAAAGCCGATATGGTTACGGTAGGACGCGCCCTGATAGCGGATCCCGACCTGCCGGTTAAAGCCAGGGACGGAAGAGCCTCCGATATCACCCCGTGCCAGAGATGCATCGTCTGCATGAGCGGTTCCTTTGTCCCCTATGTGAAGTATGCCACCAGGGCGGCAAAATGTACGGTGAACCCACAGATTGGAAAAGAACTGGAAGCGTTCAATCCTCCGGTTACGGCCGGAAGGAAAAAAGTCCTGATTGTGGGAGGCGGTCCTGCCGGAATGGAAGCGGCCGTCCGGGCCTGCGACAGAGGCCATCAGGTGATTCTCTGTGAGAAGACGGACAGCCTCGGCGGAGCCATCAAGTATGCAAAGCACGTATCCTTCAAACAGGATCTCGACAAATATATGCATGTGATGGAACAGAGGGTTCTGGATCGGAAAGAGATTACCCTCCTGTTAAATACCGAGAT